>NZ_CALIAA010000022.1 GCF_938040765.1 uncultured Fretibacterium sp. | reverse complement strand
TCGTGCCTTCTAAACGGGGTGCAGGGGCCTGCGGCCCTTGACGGGGTGGAGGGGCGGAGCCCCTCCGCCGTCCCGCCGTTCGTTGTTTTCATCGCATCGTTCATTCCGCCAGGGCGCGCCACAGCACGTCCCCCCTTTCGGATCGATAGGGCAGAAACTCCGCTCCGTAAAGCCCTTTCAAGGTCTCTTTGTCCAGACCGGACGCCGGGCCCCATGCCGTCAGCCGCCCGCCCCTCAGGGCCATGAAGGCGTCGGAGAAGGGCAGCGCGGCATTGAGGTCATGGGCAGCGGCGACGACGGTCTTGCCCTCCCGGGCCAGGTCCCTCAGGACGGAGAACACGCGGGCCGCCTGGTTGGGGTCGAGCGCCGACGTGGGCTCGTCCAGCAAGAGGACCGGCGGGTCCTGGGCTAGCACGGAGGCCAGCAGCACGCGCTGCGCCTCCCCGCCCGACAGCTCCGTCGCGCGGCGCGGCAGCAGGTGGGCCACGTCCATGCGCTCCGCCGCCGCCGCGATGCGCTCCTCGTCCTCCCCTGTCAGCCGCGAGAACAGGCCCCGATGCGGAAGGCGTCCCATCCCGATAACCTCCCATACAGAGAAGGGGTAGGCCGTTCGGAACTGCTGCGGGACCACGCCCACCCGGCGCCCGAACTCCCGCCGGGAGAGGGACCGGGCCTCGCGCCCGTCCAGGGTCAGAGTCCCCCCGTAGGGCTGCAGGCCCGCCAGGACCCGAAGCAGGGTGCTCTTGCCGCTGCCGTTGGGGCCGATCAGGGCCGTCAGGCAGCCCGAGGCTATCTCCCCATCGAGCCCATCCAGGACGGCACGCTCGCCGTAGCGGGACGTCAGGGCCCCGAACCGGAAGGACGGCCGCGCCATCGGGTCACCGTGCCCCGCGCCGCATCAGGAGCCAGCAGAAAAAGGGCCCCCCGATCAGCGCGGTGAGCACGCCGACCGGCAGCTCGCCCATCCGCTGGGCGAACCCGTCCGCAGCGGCCAGAAGGGTCCCTCCCGCCAGGAAGCAGAGCAGCGACAGGGGCCGATGGGCGGGCCCGACCGTCAGGCGGACGAGGTGCGGGACGACGAGCCCCACGAACCCCACGATGCCGAACCGGCTCACCGCCGCGGCGGTCCCCAGGGACGCGGCGCAGAGCAGGAGACGCCGCAGCTTCGCCTCGTCGACGCCCAGCATCGCACCCCGCCCCTCGCCCAGCGACACCGCGTCGAGCATGGGGCCGCAGGCCCAGGCGGGGAGCAGAACGAGAGCCGCGGCCGCCCACACGGCGGCGGCCCCCTCGGGCCCGGCACCGGAGAAGCTGCCCATCAGCCACAGGACGATGGCCCCCAGCCGGTCGTCCGCGACGGCCTTGAGAAACGTCACCCCGGCGGAGAGGACCGCGTTGGCGATCACCCCCGCCAGGACCAGATGAGCCCCGCCCCCTCCGCTCCGCCAGGCGATGAGCCCGACGAGCCACAGCGCGGCGACGGCGCCCGCAAAGGCCATGGGCGTCACCAGGGCGGCGTTGAAGATGAGGCCACAGGCCCCGCCAAAGGCCGCCCCGGCGGCGATGCCCAGGGTGTAGGGCTCGGCCAGCGGATTTGAGAGCAGTCCCTGGAGCACCGCCCCGGAGACCGCAAGCAGGCCGCCCGTCCCGACAGCGGCGAGGAGGCGGGGCAGCCGGACCGTCCGGACGATCAGCGCCTCGGGCAGGGTACGCTCCGCCTCGGGCAGTCCGGGCCGCAGCAGGGCGGCCACGCGGGAGAGCGGGATGTCCCACTCCCCCAGCGCGAGCCGCCAGACCGCCGTGGACGCCAGGAGCCCCAGCAGCACCGCCCCAAGGACCCATCGCCGGCGTCCCCGTTCCGACCGGTGTGCGGAGATATCCATCGCCTGCCCGATGCCGGGTAGAAAAGGAAATCGGGAAAGTTGAAGAAAAACCCTACCGCATCATCTCGCGGATGCGGTCCACGAACACCTTCGCCATCTGCGGGTCCTCGCCCAGCCCCACCAGGTAGGGCTCGATGTTCCTGTAGCCCGCCTTTTTGAGCAGGTTCAGCCACGACTCGTCGTCGTCCGCCCCGGCAAGGTCGTTGTTGGCGTGGTCGCCCGCGACGATCATGAGCGGCGAGATCACGAGTTTCTTGATCGAGGGGTTCCGCTTGAGCTCCCGGATGACGTCCTCGATCGTCGGGGCCGCCTCGACCGTCCCCAGGAAGAATTTTCCGTGGGCGGCGCGGTCCAGGGAGAGCTGGAGCTGGCTGTACATGGCATTGGCGATGTGGTGCGGCGTGCCGTGGCCCATCAGGACGATCGCCGTTCCCCTCTGCTTCAGGTAGGGCGCGAAGCGGTCCATGAGGATCCTGGCCATGCGGTCGCAGTCGGGCACGCTGTGGAGGTAGGGGACCCCCAGCTCGATCTTCTTGAACCCGTACTTGCCCTTGAGCGAGGCGAAGGCATCGACGACGTTCCGCATTTCGTCGTACTCCTCGCCCGGGATGATGTGGGTGGGCATGACGTAGACGTGGGTGAAGCCCTCGTCGTTCATTTTCGCCAAAGCCTCGACCGGCGTCGGGACCTCGATGTTCTGCTCGCGGGCGATCTTCCTGCGGATGATGTTGGACGTGAAGGCCAGACGCACCTCCGCGTCGGGGAAGGACTTTTTGGCGCTGTCGACGAGATTGTCGATGGCCTTCCGCGCCTCGGGCATGGAGGTCCCGAACGAGGCGATCAGGATGCCCGTCCGGTCGGTTTTCTCCTGGTCTTGAGGGTCGGCGAAGGCCGCGGAGGCGGCAAAAAGAACCGTGAACGCCATAAAAGCAAACAGGGATTTCATCATCGTTCATTCTCCTCTCCCAAAATCGCGTCCAGCCCCGTGCCACAGGACGCCGGACACAAAAAAAGACACGCCCTCGTCGTCGTGTCTCGCCCTTTTACAGCGCCGTTCACCTGCAAAGGAGTTCGCCCACGCAAACGTCACTTCCCTCCCGCCTGCGAGCGCGATATCCTGACTTCCCCTCGTCCTCGTCCGCCCCTTCCCGGAGGATGGTGTTCAACGGGTCCTCCAGTGGGTGATGCGCGCGGATTCGTCCGGGTCACAGTGGCGGGGCCGTGCGGGTGTCGCACCCGCTTCCCGCGTCCGCAGGGACCTGATTGTTTTTAAGCACGTTACGAACATCATTCAATCACAGCGCGGAGGGGTTGTCAATGCAGCGGCAAAGAAAGGGAGCATAACCCGATTTTGTCGGGACCTGGCAGTATTTTTTCAAAAAATGACGTTCGGAGCTTGTTAATCATCCCATCGAAATGTACAATTTAATAAATGTGTCGGGAGAGATTCCTCCCCCCTGTAGGATCGACTTGAATTTGAGCGGGCCGCGGAAAAACGAAAAGCCCTCCGAAACTTTGCGCTTTCAGGGTTTTCTTTTTATCTTTCCGGCTTTTTGCAAAAAATCGAGTGAGCAGGACACAAACACCGCCTGTTCTCCGCCATTGGGGAACGGGGAGAAGGAGAGACTGTGCCATGCAGTATCTTATTGTGATAATGGCCGCGGCAGCCGGGGCCGGGATCGGCTACCTGGTGCTGAGGGCCTGGGACAACACGCGCCTCGCGGGGTACAAGAACCGGATGATCACCATGCTCGAGGAGACCCACGAGGCGGCCGAGAGGACCAAGAAGGAGCGTATGGCCGAGGCCAAGGAGGAAATCCTCCGGCTGCGCCAGGATGCCGAGCGCGACATCAAGGAGCGGCGCAACGAGCTTCAGCGGGCCGAACGCAAGATCGAGCAGAAGGAGGAGAACCTGGACCGGAAGCTGGACAGGGTCTCCCACAAGGAGGACGAGCTGCGCAGCAGGCAGGAGGCCCTGGAGCAGCGGGGCACGGAGCTCGAGACCTTGATCCAGCAGCAGAACTCGAAGCTGGAGGAGATCGCCTGCCTGACCCGCGAGCAGGCCCAGGAGATCCTGCTCCGCAAGACGGAGGAGGACGCACAGTACCTCATCGGGCTCCGTCTTAAGGACCTGGAGGAGAAGGCCCAGAGGGAGGCCGACCGCAAAGCGCGGGAGATCGTCGTCTCGGCCATGCAGCGCTGTGCGGTGGAGCACGCCGGAGACGCGTCGGTCAGCGTCGTCCCCCTGCCGACCGACGACATGAAGGGGCGCATCATCGGGCGGGAGGGACGCAACATCCGCGCCTTCGAGACCCTGACGGGCGTGGACCTGATCATCGACGACACCCCGGAGGCCGTGACCCTCAGCAGCTTCGACCCCATCCGTCGGGAGATCGCCCGGCGGTCCCTGGAGCGCCTCATCCAGGACGGGCGCATCCACCCCGCGCGCATCGAGGAGCTGATCGACAAGGCCTCGCGGGACGTCGAGGAGGACGTCCTCTCTGCGGGGGAGTCCGCCATCCTGGAGATGGGGATCAAGAACATGCACTCGGAGCTGATCCGCACCCTGGGACAGCTCAAGTTCCGCTTCAGCTACGGACAGAACGCGCTTTCCCACAGCCTCGAGGTGGCCAGCATATCCGGGGCCATCGCCTCGGAGCTGGGGCTGGACGAGGAGCTGGCGCGGCGGGCGGGCCTGCTGCACGACCTCGGCAAGGCCGTCGATCATCAGGTCGAGGGGCCCCACGCCGCCATCGGGGCGGACCTGGCGCGGCGCTTCGGGGAGAGGCCCGAGGTGGTCAGCGCCATCGCCTCTCACCACGACACGCTGGAGGTTCATTCCGTCTACGACGTTATCGTCGCCGTGGCGGACGCCGTCAGCGCCTCCCGGCCCGGCGCCCGGCGCGAGAGCCTGGACGCCTACATCAAGAGGCTGGAGAAGCTCGAGGAGCTGGCCCAGGCGTTCAACGGCGTCTCCAAGGCCTACGCCATCCAGGCGGGACGTGAGGTCCGCGTGGTGCTCTCCTCGAACAACACGGACGACGGCACGGTGCACAAGCTGGCCTACGACATCGCCCGAAAGATCGAGGCGGAGATGAAGTACCCCGGCCAGATCAAGGTCAACGTGTCGCGGGAAACGCGAGCGACGGAGTTTGCGAAGTAATTCCAATTCCAAATCATTCGTATGCTTTGTTGTTTTTGCTCACCTTGCTCGACGTACTTCTTTGTACGCCTTCGCTGCGGTTCGCAAAAGCCGCCTTGCCTACAAACGATTTGGAATTAGAATAGTCCGAGAGGGAAAACAAATCGAGGGAGGCATCTATGCGCATCCTTTTTGTCGGCGACATCGACGGCAGCCCGGGGAGAACGGCTCTGGCGAACGCCCTCCCCGCCCTTCGGGAGGAGTGGCAGGGGTTCGACTTCGTGGTCGTCAACTGCGAAAACGCCGCTGCCGGTAAGGGCATGACGGGAAAGATCCTGGAGGAGTTCCTGGCCCTGGGCGTGGACGGCATGACCTCGGGGAACCACATCTGGGACAAGAACGCCTTCTACCCGATCCTGGACGAGGAGACGCGGGTGCTGCGCCCCGCCAACTACCCTCCCGAGTGCCCGGGGACCGGGGCGACCGTCCTGCAGCGCAACGGGAAGAAGCTGGGGCTCGTCAACCTTCAGGGACGGGTGTTCATGCCCCCCATCGACTGCCCCTTCCATTGCGCGGACGCCCTCCTGGAGGAACTGCGGGCGAAGGAGGGGAACGCGCTCCCCGTCCTCGTGGACTTCCATGCGGAGGCGACGTCCGAGAAGAAGGCCCTGGCCCTTTACCTGGACGGACGCGTCTCCGCGGTCCTCGGTACCCATACCCACGTTCAGACGGCGGACGAGCAGATCCTCCCCAGGGGCACGGCGTTCCTCAGCGACGTCGGCATGACGGGCGGGCATGGGGGCGTCATCGGGGTCACGGCAGAGACGGTGCTCCCCCGCTATCTCACGGGGCTCCCCTCCCGATTCGAGGTCTGCGGGGAGTCCCCCTGCGTCAACGCCGCGGTCCTGGAGATCGACGAGTCCACCGGGGCGGCGCTGCGCATCGCGCGCGTCTTTCGGAGGATGGACTCCCTCTAGGCCGCTGAATCCAAAGACTACGTGACACAAAAGGGCGCACCGGAAAATTTCCGGAGCGCCCTTCGTCGGCGTATGCCTTCGTCGGCGTATGGATGAATCGGAAGCGTTACAGCTCGGGAACCTTCATTCCCTTTTCCTTGTAGTAGTTCGCCGCTCCGGGATGGACGGCGATGGAGGCGCCCTTGAGCGCCGTATCCAGGGAGATCAGCTTCGCCTTGTCGTGGACGGGCTTCAGTTCCTCCAGGTTCTCGAAGATGGCCTTGGTGATGTTGTAGACCAGGTCGTTCGGCATCGCCGCGTCGCAGACCAGAATCGCCATGACGGCCGGGGTGGGGGTGTCGTGATCGATCCCCTTGTAGGTGCCCGCGGGGACGATGTCCTTCGTGAAGTAGGGGAACTGTTTGACAAGCTTGTCCAGAAGGTCGTCGTCGAAGGCCACGAGGTCGATGTCCCTCTGGGCCGCCAGGGCCATCACCGCCGCCGTCGGATAGCCGGCAAGCACGAAACCGGCGTCCAGCTGTCCGTCCTGAATACGCTCGGCCGTGTTGGCGAAGTCCAGAAAATCGGCGTTCATGTCGGAATATTTGAGTCCGGCCACCAGGAAGATCGAGCTCAGGCTGCCGGCCACTCCCGACCCCGGCGCGCCGACGGAGACGCGCTTGCCCTTGATCTCCATCAGGCTTTTGATCCCACTGCCCTTCACCGTAATGCACTGCACGTGCTCCGGATAGAGGGACGCGATCATCCTCAGGTTCTCCACCGGCTTGTTGAAGGGTTTTTCGCCCCTGGCCGCCAGATAGGACACGTCGTTCTGAACCAGCGCCATGCTCACCTCATGCCCGGCGATCAGGTTGATGTTCGCCGCGGAGGCGTTGCCCGTCTCGGCCGTCACCTCGACGTCGGGCACATGACTGTTCATGACCTGGGCCAATCCGCCGCCCAGGGGATAGTACGTCCCGGCCACGCCGCCCGTCGCGATGGAGAGGAACGTCTTGTCCGCGGCGACGGCGGACCCCGCCGTCAAAAGAAGCCCCACTGCGAGAAAGACACCCAGAACCTTCTTCAAATCGAACACCCTCCTCTTCTGTATGAACAGGAATTATGAAGCCGAACCACAAAACAGCCCCAAAAGCACGAGACCGACTATCGAGATGTTACTTTACTACAAAACAGAGCTCGGCGCCAGACCCCTGGGCAAAACGGTCTATTCCACGTATTCGTAATGGAGCGCCTCGGCGTCTCCCCAAAGCTTCTCGAGTTTGTAGAATTCCCGTCCCTTTCGGCTGAAAATGTGAACGGCGACGTCGCCCGCATCGATCAGCCGCCAGTTGGAGCTGTGCTCCCCCTCGAGCCGGACCGCCAGGCCCCGGCGTCTCAGGGCCTCCTCTGCCGTCTCCGTCAGGGTCCTCATATGGACCTCGGAATTTCCCGTCGCCAGGACGAACACATCGGCCAGCGTCCCCGCGTCCCCAAGGTCCAAAACGACGATATCCTGCGCCTTCTTGTCGGACAGCGCCGAACAGACGTCCTCGTAATCTCCGAGCTTTCCCATAAAACCATACCTCCTCTCAGGGGAAAAGATCTCCGAAAAATGTCGAAAAATCGTTCATAATCAATCATTCACGCTCGGTCAAGGAATCCGCCGTCAGAAGTTCAGGGACTCCAGGCGCCTGAACACGATCTCCTTGTCGTGCCCGAAGATGATGGAGACTAGGGTCGCCCGCCGGTCCTCCCGGACCAGGCCGGCGTTGGTTATGCCGCAGAGCTCCGCCAGCGCCAGGGCCGCATCTCTGCTCGCCTCCTTGCCGCCGGCGGGGTAGATGATGTTCGTCGAGTGATAGTCGAAATGCCGTGCGTTCCCCGCGTAGGGGACCTCGATCCCTATCCGCTGAAAGACCCGGGAGGCCCTCTTGCCGAGGCCGGAGGCCCCGTCCCCGTTCAGAATGCCGATCTTGCCGATCCGCTCCCGAAGCTCCCTCAGGCGCTCCTCC
>NZ_CALIAA010000021.1 GCF_938040765.1 uncultured Fretibacterium sp. | reverse complement strand
CGGGCCGGTCTGTCAATTCACCGGGCACGGCGCCGGGAAAGGGGGCCCGCGCCGTACGTTCCCCCAGCCCCGACGATAACAGGGCAGGATAGAGCGACGCGTAAGGCGGAGCAGGGGCTGCGGCGATCCATACCCCAAGCACCCAAAAGCACGGATCAGGCTTCCATCTCCAAAAAGGGCGCAGACGCCTGGGGCGATCCAGCGAGACAATGCCCGATAAAAGAAAAATGACACAGAAAAAGAGACCTAGCGACTGCGTGCCTCAGGGGCAAGCAAGGGTACAAGCCCCCGGGGGGCCGCATATTGCTCCGGCAAGAGGACGAGGGGAAGCCGATCAGGAGGAGGAGGGCGAGGAGGATCGGGAATCGCTCTTTCCGATGCGCCCCCGTCAGAGGCGTTTCGGGTGGATTATCCTGCGACGAGGCATTTCATCTTTCGAGGTCTTTTGGCGCTTTTATCCGATTCCTTTGCGGAACGGGTTCCACGGATTTTATCCGAGCGTCGGCATAGCGGATGAGAAGAACTTCTCCCACGGTGGGTTTGGCTCCGTCGGGGAAATCCTCCAGGGCGTGGATACAGACGGCCCGGGCGGAGAACCGCTGGACGGCGTGGGTCTTTGTAACAGCCAGGATTTCACCCTTGTAACGGTGTTCCCCTTTCGGGTTGGGACGGAGGACCTGTCCTTCATCACCAACCAGCTTCCGGGCTTCCAGCTTGGCGGCCGCGCGCTCCGGGAATACGGCTTTTTCCTGGAGCTCCTTGAAGTTTCCGATCCCTGCATTCAGGTTGGATATTCTGGCGTTGAAGAAGTCCACTTCCTCCTGCGTCCGAAAGTTCTTTTTGGATGCCTCGAGATAGCGTTTCTGATCGGACACGAATCTTTCGTAGGGTTCTCCGCTGGACAATTCCGGTATCCCATGGACGAAGACCCTTTCGAGCTGTGCCCTGTAGGCTGGCGCGTCCATCACAAAGCGCACCCCCTGCTCCGCCGCGCTGCTCTTAAGAAGCTGCCGGTTCAGCTCGTCGATTCTGTCCGGCCGTCTGGTCTGATCCAAGGCGATGCACTGCCGCTCAAGGCGGATAGCGTGCATCACGTCGCCATCCTGAGCGGCTTCGCGGAGAAGAATGGACATTTCACGGAGTGCATCGTTGAACTCCGTGCGCTCCTCGTTCTCGGCTAAGAGATCAAAACGTTCCGCCTTACCGGCAAATTTCAACTCACGCTCCTTAAGCTTCAAGCCATTCTCTTCCATAAGCTTTCACTGCATCATCAAGATTGAACCCAGCATCTTTCAACATCTCAATGCCCCAATCCGCTTTCAAGACTCTGGCCATGGGCAGAGGCAAAGGAACCTGTCTCGTCAGCCTGGTTGCCAACTCCTCGTCACCAGCCCGCATTGCGGCAATGACTTGTTTTGCAATCTCCTTCCGTCGCTCATCGGACATCGTGGAGACAAAGGACGACTTGAAGTTCGACATAAAGCGCACCTCCCCAAACAGTTAAACCGCTTGTACAGACCGATTTTATCACAGTTTCAAAAGTAACCTCGCAGGCCGGCTCAGGCCCGGGGATACCGGGCCAAAACAGCGGGATCCATAGCCCCGCTTGTTTTCCGGCTTCTTGAGAAGCCGCGTCCCTGGGCAGCATGTCCCGTCAATCCAAATCTCCGGTCCTGGTGTACAATAGCGATAAGCCCCAAACGGAAGGAGGAAGAGCCATGGCCGTATTCACATGACGCGTTTCGCATTCGCTGCACGGTGTGCACGTGTGCGCCACAGCGGGCGTTGCGAATCCGGCTTCCCGCCTCCGGCTTCTCCCTCTGGGCGGGCTCCCTTCCCTGTAGCCCGACAACCGGATTTTTGCATGGGCAGTTTCGTCTGAAAAGGCAAAACCCCACCGACGTTGCCCCTGTACTCGGCCTTCGTTCCCCGAAGGCGGAGGCTGTGGCTCATTCGTACCCTGCCGTCCCTCACGCCGGCCATCCCTTGGGACAGCCTCTGCCGGCAGAGAGGACGCCTTTTGTTATCCGTCCCACTCTCGGGACGGGCGGTTCCGTTTGGAGGTATCCCGCATGAGTGAAACGAAAAACGTACAAGACGCCGTCCATGAGCCCGGACAATCGGGAAAATCAGGCAAAAAATACGCCGGAAAGACCGTCCTTCTGATCCTGCTCGCCGCGGCGATCGGGGCCTATTTTGTCTGGCCGCCGTACAAGAGCATCATCGACTCCATCTTCGCCACCTTCGCAACCGGCGACTTCGCGGCGGTGCGCAGCTTCGTCGAGCGTTACGGGACCATGGCTGCAACGGTCTCCTTCCTCCTGATGGTCTTCCAGTCCATCGTGGCGCCGCTCCCGGCCTTCCTGATCACCTTCGCCAACGCCAACCTCTTCGGCTGGTGGCGCGGCGCCATCCTGTCCTGGTCCAGCGCCATGGCCGGCGCCGCAGTCTGCTTCTACATCGCCCGCATCCTCGGCCGCGATGTCGTGGAAAAGCTCTCCAGCAAGACCGGCCTGCGCTCCATCGACGCCTTCTTCGAGCGGCACGGCACCCAGAGCATCCTCATCGCCCGGCTCCTGCCGTTCATCTCGTTCGACATCGTCAGCTACGCGGCGGGCCTGACCTCCATGGACTTCTGGCCCTTCTTCATCGCCACGGGCGTGGGACAGCTTCCCGCGACGATCGTCTACTCCTACGTCGGAGGGATGCTGACGGGCGGGGCCAAGCTCTTCGTCACAGGACTCCTGATCCTCTTCGCGCTCTCGATCCTGATCGTCGTGATCAAGCAGGTCTACACGGAGAGGAAGGCGCGTCCCACTCGGAACGCAGGATGAAGCGGTACACAAAACCGCTGATCCTGCTTTCGCTCATGGCCGCCATCGTGCTGCTGGACCGGTACTACGGCTGGTCGGATTTTCTGTCGGGGCCAGGCGGCCTGGAGGCCCTGAGGGAAGCGGTGCGCAGGGACGTCCTCACGGCCTCGCTGATCTACGTTACGGCGACGACGGCGGCCTGCGTCCTTCTGGCCCTACCGGGGGTGACCTTCGCGATCGTCGCCGGGCTCCTCTTCGGTCCTCTCCTGGGCACTGTCCTCTGCCTGGCCGCGGCGACCCTGGGGGCGGTCCTGGCCTTCCTGGCCGGCCGCTATTTCCTCAGGGACGCCGTCGCCCCCTGGGTGGAACGCAACCGGTATCTGAAGCGCGTCCTGTTCGAGGACGTCGGCCGCAGCGGCGTCGTGCTCCTGATGATCACCCGACTGGTGCCGCTGTTCCCCTACAACCTCCAGAATTTCGCCTACGGGATCACGGGCATCGGACTCTGGCCCTACACCCTTTACACAGCGCTTTTTCTGGCGCCCGGCGTGACCTTCTTCACCCTCGGGGCCGCAGGGCTGGGGGACGCGGAGAACCGGCGCTTCTACCTGATCCTGGCCGGGGCGCTAGCCGTCCTCGTCACGGCGGCGGGGCTCTATCTGAAAAAACGTTATGTGACGGAGCCGGACGGGCGCGCCTACAAGGAGGGCGGCATTCACCCCGAGATCCAGGGCAGCCAACATGAAAGCCAGCATGGAGGCCGAGAGGACATCGGATAAAAAACGATTTTATCTTCAAAGCTTTGCACTATTTTAAATTCAAGGAGGTTTTCTTCACAATGAAGGGCAAGTCGATCTTTTTTGCGGTAGTGGTCATCGCCGTCGCCGCCATAGCCATGGCAGTCTACCTTCCCCGTTACAAGGCCGAGA
>NZ_CALIAA010000020.1 GCF_938040765.1 uncultured Fretibacterium sp. | reverse complement strand
GAGGACGGCGAAAACATCTTCGGTTATAATAGCCTTCATAAAATATTTTCGGGCTCCCCATTCGCATCCTGCTGCCCCGTGATGACGAGGAGAGGCTTTGCCATGTCGCTTAAAAGAGAAAAATACAAGAACGGCCACGTGCCGGCCATTCCCGTTTTGTTTCTGTTCCTCCCGTTCGTTTTGCTCGTCTCGTCTCCCGCCCAGTCCGCTCCCCGCGTCGAACGTCAGACCCTGTCCCTCTCGAAGGACCGGAAACAGGACCTGAAGAAGCTGTCCGAGCTCTGCCGCTCGAACAAGCTGACCTCGGCGGACGTGCTCTGGGCCAACGACCTGACCGTCGACCGCCTCATCGAGGGAACGACGCTCATCATCCCCGCCTCCAAACAGGACATCCTGCCCGTCTGGCAATCCATCCAGAAGGAGAGAAAGGCCGAGACCGACACGCTGGTGTCCATCAAGCTGCATGGAGTTCCCCGCAGCGCCCCCAAAGCCGAGCCTCCGGCCCCGAAGACGGCGAAGGCCCCCGCGCCCCAGCCCTTCAGGACTCCCCCTCAGCCGCTCTCCCCAAAGGCGATGCCGCCCATCCCGACGACGCTCCGACTCGGCCTGGAGAAAGACGCCGCAGGGGAAAAGGGCAAAGGCGGGGCGAACGCAAAGGAACCCGTCCTGTTTCTCTCGGAGGACGGGGACTCCTCGAACGGCCCCATGAGGCTGGTCATATCGGGCGACAACGTGGTCGTCGTGAGGCTTCCCCGCAAGCAGGCTCTCCGCACCTCCGGCCTGACCGGCATCCAACGAAGCCTTTTCCCCGGAAGGCCGTCCCATGGGCCCGCTCTGCCGGAGTTCTCCAGGTTCTCGGGATCCCGGATGATCTGGCCCGTAAACGGGGCCGTTTCGTCGGGGTTCGGCAGGCGGGGCAGGCGATCCCTTCATTCGGGCATCGACATCCCCATGCCCAAGGGCACGTCCATCCGGGCCGCGAGGGACGGAGTGGTCAAGCTGGTCGCCTCCGCCAAAAGCCGGAGCTTCAGGGGATACGGGAACGTGGTGATCCTCGACCACGGCGGCGGAATCTCCACGCTGTACGCCCATTGTCTGAACATCAAGGTCAGGCAGGGCCAAAGGGTGCGCCAGGGAGAGACGCTCGCGACCGTGGGCCGTACGGGACGCGCCACCACGAACCACGTTCATTTCGAGGTTCGGGTCAACGGCAAACCCGTCGATCCCATCCCCTTCCTGGGGCCCAGGCGCTGACGACCGCAAAGTCGAGGGGGGGGCCGAACGGCCCCCCCTCGACTTTTACGAGAATCATTGTATTCGTTCCGCCGCGGGCGGGCCTGTCAATCCCGATCCCGCGCCTCCGAGCTCTCGTCCCGTTTCGGCTCCTGCGGGGCAAGGCGCGTCACCAGGATCTGGTCGATCTTGTAGTTGTCGATGTCCATGATCTCGAACTTGTACCCCGCATACACGACGAAATCGGTACGGTGGGGAATGCGCCTCAGCATGAACGTGAGGAATCCTCCGACCGTCTCGTAGTTCTGGGACTCGGGGAAGTCCTCGATCTCGAACACGTGCATCGCATCTTCGATCGGGGTCGCCCCCTCGATCAGCCACGAGGTCTCGTCCCGCTTGATGATCTGCTCCTCCTCCCCCACCAGGTTGCCCATCAGCATCATCATGATGTCCTGCAGGGTAATGATCCCGACGACCAGCGCGTACTCGTTGAGCACGACCGCCAGGTTCTCCTCCCGTCCCTTGAACTGGTCCATGGCCTCGGCCAGGGTCAGGGTGTCGGGGATGATGAGGGGCGGCCTGATGTCGAGCCCGTTGTCCAGCTGAAGGCTCTGCCCCTTGACGACCCGCTCCAGCAGCTCCTTGGAATCCACGTACCCCACGATGTGGTCGATGTCCTTGTCGCACACGATGTAGGTGGAATGCGGCGCGGAGGCGATCTTTTCCTTGACGCGCGCCTCCTCCTCGTGGAGGTCCAGATACACGATGTTCTCCCGGACGGTCATGGCGGAGGGTACGGTGCGCACGTCGAGCTCGAAGACGTTGCCGATCAGGTCCTTCTCCTGTTTTCTGAGAAGCCCGGCCATCGTTCCCGCCTCCACGATGGCGTAGAGGTCGTCCGACGTGATGTCGTCCCGACGCTTCTCGGGAAGCCTGAAGGCCCTGCAGATGATGCTGCTCAGGGAGTTGAAGACCTTCGACAGCGGGGCGAATACGAAGATCACCCGGCGCATCCCCTCGATCGACCTCAGGGCCACGGTCTCGGGGACCGCCATGGCGATGCGTTTGGGGATGAGGTCCGCGAAGAGGACAAAGAAGAGGGTGACCCCGACGAAGGGAACGGCGGAGGCGACCTGCCCCTTCAGGGCGGGGCCCAGGATATCGGGAAGCAGATCACGGATCGCCGGCGACAAAAGGGAATCCCCTACGATGCCCGCCAGGATGGCCACGGCGTTCAGCCCGATCTGAACCGTCGTGAAGAACAGCCCCGGCTGATCCTGAAAGCCCAGAATCCGAGCGGCGCGGGCATCGCCGCCCTCGGCGATGGAACGCAGCTTCACCCTCCGGGATGCCGCCAGCGATATCTCCGAGAAGGAAAAGAAAGAGCTGATCGCCGCCAAGATCAGAATCATCAGAAAACCGTACATCATGATTGGAGGTCCTCCCGCGCAAACGCCTCAGGTCAAGGTCCGGACGTTATGCGGCTTCCTGTCAATTATAACGTATCTTACGGAAAATTCTTTCTTCCCCTCTCCCGCCGGAGAGCCGGCGCGTCCCCTTCAAAAAACGATGTAAAATAGCGTCCGGAATCACGGGGAAAAGGGGGATCGGGCCGATGGGGAAAAAATCGTTTTTCGGACGTGCGGCGCTGCTGGCCCTCTGCCTCGCGGCCGCAGTCCGCTATCCGGGGTACCGTCTGGCTCAGAACTACGTTGCCGGAAGGATGGACGCACAGCTTCGAACCGAGACGGAGAGCATTCTGCAGGCCCTTCACGCGGCGGGACTGCAGAAGAGCGTCCTCCTCAGGAAGGCGGCCCGGGAGGCCGGGGAGTACTGGGCGGCCGGGGACCTGTCCGGCTGCAGGGCCCTCCCGGCTCATTACGTCGCGTCCTACGATGCGGCCACGGGGCTGGGCCTGAGCCTGTCCGCAGGGGAGTCCCCGGACAAGGAAGCATTGGCCGTCTATGCCTTTCGGGACGAGGGACGGCCCGAGACACTCGAAGCATTTCCGGGCGACGTCGGCGACGGGACGCCATGGGACGGGAAAGGCCCGGCCTCGCCCCGGTGGCTGCCGTTCCGAAGGCAGCCGCTGACCGGAGCTCCGACGGTCACCGCAGCCTGCCCCGTGTATACGTCGGATCGGAGGCAGGCGGGGATTGCCGTTTTGGACACGGATATCTTCGAGATTCAGAAGCTCGTCACGGCACGGGGCCTTCCTTCGTCCCTGACGGCGGACGTCCTGGACGGGGCGGGCACCGTGCTGGCGAGTTCCCGGCCCGCCGCCTTGATGCGGCCGATGGGGCAAAACGCACCTTCCGATCTGGCAAGGGCGCTTGAGACCGTCCTCGCGGAGCGTGAGGGCGAACTTCTCTACACGGACGGGGCGGAGACGATACGCCTCGTCTTCGGCACGTCGCCGGAAACGGGATGGAAGGTCTGCATGAGATCACGGGTTCGGGACGACTTCCGGAACGTAAGATGGTTTTGGGAGAACGACATCCGCGTCTATTCCTGCTGTGGATTTCACACTGTGAGGCGAAGCGCGGCATCGGCAGGAAACAAGAACTCCGATGCCCTTTCCCCCGGAGGGGGACCCAACCCCGCGCCGCCGGGAAGAGGCCGGCGCTTCTCCCCGATTCCCAATCCGACGAAATAGGCCCCCCGTCGGCGGAGGGGCCTGATTTCAAAACGGAAACCGCAGGAAGAAGGGATTACGCCTCGATGGGCAGTTCCTCCTTGTCGTCGCGCGGGAAGGTCGAGGTCCAGGTTCGGACGGGCAGCCCCCAGATTTTGATGAAGCCGACGGCCGCCGAGTGGTCGAACGCATCCCCCTCGGAGTAGGTCGCCAGGTCGTGCCTGTAGATCGTCTTGCCGGCCTTCATCCCCCGGACAACGGCCTGCCCCTTGAAAAGCCGGACCTTCACCGTGCCGCTCACATACTTCTGAGTCTCGTCGATAAAGGCCCCGATGCAGTCCCTGAGCGGCGAGAACCAATAGCCCTCGTAGGTCAGCTCCGCAAAGCGCACCTCGAGCTCCCTCTTCGTGATGAGCACGCGCTTGTCCAGCGTCATGGTCTCCAGGGCCCTGTGGGCGTTCAGCAGCGTGATGGGGCCGGGGCACTCGTAGACCTCGCGGCTCTTGAATCCGACCAGCCGGTCCTCGACCATGTCGACGCGGCCTACGCCGTGTTTGCCGGCCAGCTCGTTCAGTTTGAGGATCAGGCTGACTCCGTCCATCCTCTCGCCGTTCAGGGCGACCGGAAGCCCGTGCTCGAAGGTAATCTCCACGAAATCCGGCTCGTTGGGCGCATCCAGGGGGTTGGCCGTCAGCTCATAGGCGTCCTCCGGCGGTTCGTTCCATGGATCCTCCAACATGCCGCACTCGATGGAGCGGCCCCAGAGGTTCTCGTCGATGCTGTAGGGGGAGCTGGCCGTCGCCTTGACGGGAATCCCGTGCTTCACGGCATAGTCCATCTCGGCCTCGCGGCTGAAGTGCCAGTCCCGGACCGGCGCCAGGACCTCCAGCTTGGGGTTCAGCGCCGTGGCGCAGACCTCGATGCGCACCTGGTCCTGCCCCTTCCCGGTGCAGCCGTGGGCGACCGCCACGGCCCCCTCCCTGTTGGCGATATCCACCAGGGTCTTGGCGATCAGCGGTCGGGACAGGGCCGAGGTCAGAGGGTAGGTCCCCTGATACATCCCGTTGGCCTTCAGCGAGGGCCAGACATAATTCTCGACGAAGGTCTTTTTCAGATCGAAGATATAGGCCTTCACGGCGCCGCTGTGCAGGGCCTTACTCTTCGCCGCCTCGAGGTCGATCACCTTCTGCCCCACGTCCGCCGTCATCGTGACCACGTCGTAGCCCTGCTCCGAGAGCCAGACCACCGCCACAGATGTGTCCAGACCACCGCTGTACGCAAGGACGACCTTACCCTTCTTGCCCGCCATCCTAAAACTTCCTTCCTGAATTGGTATCGAAGATCCCATATCGAAGATCAACCGAAAAATCCACGGCCGAGAGGTCCTGTTCGACCTCGAAAGCCCGGGCCCCATGAGAAAAGGGCAAGGCGCTCCGAGGGATTCGTCTCGGACGTAAAGCAGTATAGAGAACAATAAACAAAAAGTCAACAACTAACGCATAGTTTACACTTGTTTATTGTCCATCGCGGAGCTCTCTTCGGTCGTCCTTCTCACGAGGTTTTGACGACGGAGAAGCTCACGGCTCTTCCGGAGGTCAGAAAGGGGATCTGAAGGGAAGCAGGCCCCACAGAAAGTTGAAGATCGGGTTGAAGAGAACGTCGACGATCCCCGTCACCAGAAGGATCAGAAGGATGATCATGCCGTACCGCTCCAGCCAGTAGTAGTACCGCAGGAACCGGAATGGCAGAAAGGCCTCCAGCACCCTCGAACCGTCGAGCGGCGGGATGGGAATCAGGTTGAAGGCGGCCAGCCCCACGTTGATGACGATCATCTGAATCAGAACCGTAATGCCGGCCCTTCCGGCAAGACGGTACCAGGGCTCCCCCAGGAAGCGCAGGAACAGCACGCAGACGACCGCCGTCAGGATGTTTCCGACGATTCCGGCCAGGGAGACGATGACGAGGTCCCGGCGCGGGTGGCGGAAGTAGCGCGTATTGATCGGTACGGGCTTGGCCCACCCGAACCCCACGAACAGGAGCATGAGCGTCCCCACGAGGTCGAAATGGTCCAGGGGATTCAGGGAAAGCCGTCCCGACCGCTCGGCCGTGGGGTCTCCCACCAGCTTGGCCGCATAGCCGTGGCAGAACTCATGGAACGATATCGCCCACAGCACGGCGGGCAGCGTCAGCAGCAACATCATCGGATCCTGTAAAAGCCTCAAAACCTCCACTCCTTCCCGGGGACCCCAAATCCGAAAACGGGGCCCCCGCTCCCCCCGCTCCGCAGGACAGCCGGGATGGGGGATTCCCACTCATTGTACAGGCCAGCCGGAGAAACCCGCCCTCGTAAAATGCCGGACAGGACCGCCAAGGGAATTACCGTCTGTGGGCCAGGCGGCTTTCGACGTAGCCGATCTCGCCCTCCCGCGTCGAAAGGCGCCCGTCCATGCGGGCCAGCCGTATCCCCTGAAGCACCTCCCCGATCTCGGAGCCCCTCAGCCCCATGCCGACGAGGTCGTCGCCGGTGAGCTCCCCTCGCAGCGGCGTCCAGGAAAGCAGGTGACGGACGACATGACGCCGGGACTGCCAGCGCTTCATGCAGGTCATCCAGAACAGGAGGGGCGCCGGGCCATACGGCTTGAAAAAGAGGTAGATCTCCGAATTTCTCGGGTTCTTCTTCCCTCCCAGGAACTGCTCCACCTGAGGCCAGCAGTCGAAACAGATCGACATCTCCCGCCGTTCGGCGGGGCGCAGCCCCAGACGGTCCATGGCGGCAAAGCGCACGGCCGGCGGCGACTTGGCCAGCACCACGGCCATGCCGACGATCCATTCCATTCCCTTGAAGTCCACCCCCACCCTGCGCGCACGCGGCAGGAACCGCTCGAGGACGTGCAGCCTCCGCTCTATGGAGGTGCCGAGGCGGAAGCCGGGAAACAGCGCCTCCCAGATCCCCAGCTCCTGCATCCGCATCACGATCCGGCGGAAGCGGGCCTCGCCGGTGCCGATCTCCAGCTCCATGCGCACCCGCACTCCCGAGAGGCGTCCCAGCAGCCCTCCCCCCACCGCGCTGTGCAGGAGCCGCAGCGTGTTGTCCTCGAAGTGCAGCCCCAGACGCTGTTCCAGCCGGATGCCCCTGAGGATCCGGGAGGGGTCCTCCACGAAGCTGAGGTTGTGCAGGATGCGCAGGACCCCCTCCCGGAGGTCCTCCCTGCCCCCGAAATAATCCGTCAGGGTCCCCCAATCCCCCTCGCTCAGGGAGACGGACATCGCGTTGATGCTGAAATCGCGCCGCGCCAGATCCTGCTTCAGGGAGTCGCCGGCGACCGTCGGCTGGGCCGCCGCATGCTCGTAGAACTCCCGCCGCGCCGTCGCGATGTCCGCCTTCAGCCCGTCCGGGAACGTGATCGTCCCCGTCTTGTAACGCCCGTGCACCGTGCCCCGGCACCCCGGCTCGTCCCAGCTGCGGACCAGCTCCTCGGCGTCCCCCTCGACGGCGATGTCGAGGTCGAGGTTCCTCACCCCCATCAGGATGTCCCGAACCGTTCCGCCCACCAGGTAGGCCTTCATCCCCATCGTCTCCGCCCGGGCGCCGATGCGGTGCAGCAGGTCGAGGATGCGCGGGGAGAACGAGGACTCCATCAGCGGGGCGACCCCCTCCATCCACAGGAAGCCCGACCTCGCGTCCGTCTCCCCCGAGGGCTGGAAGCTCCGATAGAGGGCACGGACGAGGTCGGCCCGCGTCAGGATGCCCACCAGCCTGCCGCTCTTGAGCACCGGAAGCCGCTCGAAGCTGTAGGTCGCCATCAGCCGATGCGCCTCGTCGATCGAGTCCTCCGAGGATATCCCGATGACGCCCTCCGTCATGAAGTCGCGGATGCGCGCGCGGTCGAAGCCGTGCAGATGCGCCTTGTCCAGGTCCTTGCGCGTCATCATGCCCGCGACCTCGCCGTTCTCCAGGGCGACGGGCAGAGCCTGGTGGCCGAAGCGGATCATCGTCCGGTACGCCTCGTCCACCATGGCGTCGGGAGAGACCGCCAGGACGGGGGAGGTCATGACGCTCGCCACGTCGAGCATCCGGGGAATGCGCCGGTGCAGGTCCTCCTCCAGCTCCGCCAGCAGCTCCTGCGGGTCCCGGTTCAGGACCGAGGCCGAGCCCGCCTGGATGTGGCCGCTGCCGCCGTAGGGCGTCAGGAACTCCTTGACGTTCAGCACCCCGGGGGCGCTGCGGACGATCAGGCTGATCTTGCGCCCCCCGCTGCGCACCGCCGCCAGGGTGACGTGGGACTCGCAGTAGTCCCTCAGGCGGTGCACGAAGAGGGAAAGGCCCTCCACGTACTCCTCCGTCTCCGCCCAGGTGGACAACACCTTGGCCCCGTTGATGTAGCTCTCCCGGGCGTTCTCCGCCAGGACGTCCAGCAGGCGACGCTCCGCCGCCGGCATGGAGACCTCCGCCCGCGCCAGGATCCGGGACAGGTCCGCCCCCATCTCCCGAAGACGGGCCACCGCCAGGACGTCCCGCGCGGTCGTGGACTCGTAGGTCAGGGCCCCCGTATCGTCGTAGATCCCGAGGGCGAAGAGCGTCGCCTCCTCGGGCGATATGGGCTTGCGCTCCCTGACGAGCTGTTCCACGAGCATCGTCACCGTCGCCCCTATGGGGGCCCACTGCATCGTCTCGGCGGGGATGTCGTCCACGGTGGGCGGGTGATGGTCGTAGATATGCACGCTCACGTCATGCCGCCCGGCGAGGGCCGCGAAGGTGCCGATGCGGCTCCGCGCCCGCGTGTCCACGACGACCATCAAGGTCACCTGTTCCATGGGGACGTTCTTGGGCTTCAGGAACTTCCACTGGTGCCCGTAGTGCGCCATGAAGTCCCGAACCTTGCGGCCCATGGCGCCGGGGGGGCAGATCATCGCATCCGGGTAGAGCTTCCGGACGGCAATCATGCTCGCCAGGGAATCGAAATCGGTGTTCAGGTGACTGGTGATCAGCTGCATCGCAGGGACGCCCCCTTCAGATTCTCGATCACGGCACGCTTATGGACGGCGCGCACGGAACGCTCCAGGTCGTCCAGGCCGCCGTCGTTGCGCACCACGAAGTCGCTTCGGGCGGCCCGTTCCTCCGAGGGCAGGAAGAAGGCCTCCCGCCGCGGAAGCTCCGCGTCGTCCCACCCGCGCGCCCGGCAGCGCTCCGCCCTGACGTCCCGGGAGGCCGTCACGAAGACCGTCGCCGTGACCCAATCGGGGACGCCGGACTCGAAGAGCATCGGGATCTCCGCAACGGCCCAGTCCCGTTCGGGGTCCAGCGACGCGACGCGGCGGGCCAGCTCCGCCTTGACCGGCGGGTGCAGCAGGGCGCAGCCCCAGTCGTACTCGGTCCGCGAGGAGAACAGGCGCGCGGCAGCACGGGCGAACACGACGCGTCCCTCGGAGTCGAGGATCCCCGATCCCCACCGCCCGACCGCAGCCCCGACGATATCCGGCCGCCTCCAGAGCTCCGCCACGACGGCGTCCGCGTCGAACCTCACGCCCCCGAGCGACTCGAACAGGCGGGCAGCCGTGGACTTACCAGCCCCGACGTCCCCGGTAACCGCCACTGCCGTTATAGCCGCCATAGCTCCGTTTTCCCCCTCCATACCCGTCCCAGGCCCCCCGGCGGTCCTCGCCGCCCCGGTCGTCCAGGTTCTTGAACGTATCGGGGATCTCGAAGAGAAAGCGCGAGAACCCCTTGTCGAGCGTCGTGCCGTAGAGCCGCCGGCTGCGGGCCGCCGTCAGGTAGAGCCGCTCCTCGGCACGCGTCATGCCGACGTAGCAGAGCCGGCGTTCCTCCTCCATCTGCGCGGGATCGTCCTTCGCGCGCGAGCTCGGGAATACGTCCTCCTCGAGCCCCACCAGGAACACGACGGGGAACTCCAGCCCCTTGGCCGCGTGCAGCGTCAGCAGGCCGACGGAGCGCCGGTCGTCGGCGTCCTGGGTGTCCGCGTCCGTGAAGAGCGCCGCCTCCGCCAATGCCTCCGCCAGGTCCCCCTCGGGGACGACGGACCGCAGCTCCATGACGTTCTCGATGCGGTCCTCCCAGTCCTCGGGGCTCTTCTCCCTCAGCAGGTCCTCGTAGCCCATGTTCGAGAGCACATGGTCGACGGCGGCCCCCACCCCGCGCTCCGCGGCCCTCAGAAGCCCCGACATCTGCCTGCCGAAGAGGGCGACCGCCCCTCCGACCTGTCCCCTCACCGGGAAGGCCCCCTCCCCCACGGCGCGCCAGAAATCCGCGGCCGGCGAGGCGGGCACGACGCCGGAGGCCTGCCACTCGGCCCATTCCTCCCTCTTCTTCGGCCCCATGCCCTTGACCGCAAAGGCGGCCACGCGCTCGAAAGAGGTGCGGTCGTCCGGGTTCACGGCCAGCTTCAGGACCGCCAGGACGTCCCGCACCTCCCTGCGCTCGTAGAACGCCGTCCCCCGGACGATCCTGTAGGGGATGCCCGCCTCCAGGAGCTTCTGTTCGTAGAGGCGGCTCATGGCGTTCTGGCGGTACAGGATGGCCATGTCGCCGTAGTCGTAGCCGTGGCCCAACTTGAGACGCCCGATCTCCGCGGTGATGAAGCCGGCCTCCTGAAGGTCGCTGTTCGCGAGCAGGGTGTAGACCTTCTCGCCCGCCCCCCGGGCGGTCCTGAGATCCTTCTCCCTGCGCGCGGAGTTGTTGCGGATCAGGGCGTTCGACGCCCCCAGGATGTTTCCGGTCGAACGGTAGTTCTCGTCCAGGATGATGGTGCGGGCCTCCTTCTGCCCCTCCCCTCCCGTGAAGTCCCGTTCGAAGTTCAGGATCATCCCGATGTCCGCCCCGCGCCAGCCGTAGATGGACTGGTCCGGGTCGCCCACGACGTTCAGGCGGCACTCCGGCCCCGTAAGGTAGCGGAGCAGCAGGTACTGGGGGCGGTTGACGTCCTGGTACTCGTCCACGAGCAGCCAGCGAATCCGCTCGCGCTCCCTCCGCCGCACCTCCTCGTCCCCCGCCAGGACCTGCAGGGGGACGATCATCAGGTCGTCGAAGTCCACGGCGCCGCGGGACCGCAGCTCCCTGCGGTACGCCTGGGCGGCGTCCAGGTAGAGCCCCTCCAGGATGGACTCCCGGTTGCCGGGGGTCCAGGCCGCCCGGTCCCGGGATATGGCGTCCAGGACCGAGGCGGGCTCGACGTCCTTGGTGTTCACCCCCATCCCCTCCAGGATCTGCTTGACCAGCGCGCGGCTGTCCCCGCGGTCGAAGACGGCGAAGCCCGGCTTCACACCCGCGACAGCCTCCGCGGCCTCGCGGTTCCGGAAGAGGAACTTCAGGCCGAAGGCGTGAAAGGTGCTGACGCGCACATCCCCGGCCCCCGAGGGGACGAGTGCCGAGACGCGCTCGCGCATCTCCCCGGCCGCCTTGTTGGTGAAGGTCACGGCCGTGATCTCCCACGGTTTCGCCAGGCCCTCCGCCAGAAGCCACGCGATCTTGTGCGTCAGGACCCGCGTCTTTCCGCTCCCCGCCCCGGCCAGGATCAGGAGCGGCCCGTCTATGTACGTCACGGCCTCCCTCTGCCTGGGCGAGAGGCGGTCCAGAATGCCTTTATCCGACATGATATCGTCTCCTTAAGATTTTCCGCCTCCGGCGGCCCCCGCACAGGAGCGGGCAGCCGAAGCCATCCCCCGGAAAGCTAAGCCTCGAGCCCATTCCCCGCCTCCACCTCCATGGAGTCGATGGAGAGCTCCAGGCCGGACAGAAGCTCCACGTCCGGGCTCCCGCATTTGGGGCAGAGGAAGGCCGTGCTCTCGCTGTCGGCGACCTTTCCGCAGGCCCTGCAGCGGAAGACGATGGGCATGGAGAGGATCGACAGGTTCGCCCCCTCGGTGACGGTCCCCTTCGAGACTACGGAGAAGGCAAAGGACATCAGCTCGGGGTTGACCTTCCTCATCCCCCCGACCTTCAGCACGATGCGGCGGACGCGCCTCCAGCCCGAACGCTCGCAGAGGTTCAGGATCGCGTTGTTTACGGATTCCGTCAGGGACAGCTCGTGCAATTCGGGGCCTCCTCCCCACAGATGGAACTCGTGAAAGCACAAAGGAAGCGCTGACTCAATCAGCGTTCCCCCAAATAAATATCGAGAGCCGAGGGCCGGA
>NZ_CALIAA010000019.1 GCF_938040765.1 uncultured Fretibacterium sp. | reverse complement strand
CCGCCGCACGCCTCGCAGCGCCCGCCCTTGACGTTGAAGCTGAAGCGCCCCGGCTTGTACCCGCGGATGTTCGCCTCGGGGAGCCCCGCGAAGAACTCCCGGATGAGGGAGAAGACCCCCGTGTAGGTGGCGGGGTTGGAGCGCGGAGTCCGTCCGATGGGGCTCTGATCGACGAGGACGACGTTCTCGAACGCGTCCGCCCCCTCCAGCGCCCGAAAACGGCCGGGACGCTCCCGGAAGTCCCGGTCCAGGCGCCGTCGCATCCCCTTGTAGAGGATGTCGTAGAGGAAGCTGCTCTTTCCCGACCCCGAGACGCCGCTGAGGCAGGTGAAGACGCCCCGCGGAATTTTGACGTCGATGCCCTTGAGGTTGTGGTGCTCGGCGCCCTTGACGGTCAGCCAGCCCGACGGCTTCCGACGGGCCCCGGGCCGGACGATGCCCGTCTCGTCGCCCCGCAGGTAGGGGCCCGTCAGCCCCTCCGTCCCCAGCACCTCCTCGTAGCTGCCGCTGTGGACGATCTCGCCGCCCAGCTCCCCCGCGGCCGGCCCCATCTCGATGAGGGCGTCCGCCGCCTTCATGGTCTCCCGGTCGTGCTCGACCACCACGACCGTGTTGCCCAGCTCGCGGATGGAGGCGAGCGTCCGCACCAGGCGCTCCGTGTCCCGCGAGTGCAGGCCGATGGTCGGCTCGTCCAGGACGTAGAGCACCCCGCTGAGCTTCGACCCGATCTGCGTCGCCAACCTTATGCGCTGGCTCTCTCCGCCCGACAGGGTGTCCGCGCGGCGCAGCAGCGAGAGGTAGCCCACCCCCACGTCGACCAGAAAATCCAAGCGTTTGTCGATCTCCAGCATCACCTGTTCGACGATGTGGGTATCGGTCGACCCCAGGGAGAGCTCCTTCATCACCCGGGAGAGCCGGTCGATCGGCATGACCAGCAGCTCCCCGATCCCATACCCGCCGACCCTTACGGACAGCGCCTCGGGGCGGAGCCGCAGGCCGCCGCAGCTCTTGCAGACGTCCTCCACCCGGTAGGCCGCCAGCTCCTCCTGGACCGTCTCGGACTCCGTGTCCTGCCATCGGGCCTCCAGCCAGTTCAGCAGCCCCTCGTACCGCCCCATATAGGTGCGCTCCATCCCCTTCTCCTCGAAGACCATCGGCACCCGGTCGTCGTTGCCGTGCAGGATGAAGTTCCGCACCTGCGGGGCCAGGTCCCCATATCTGGGGGTCAGGTCCCACCCGTACTTTTTGGCGAACAGAGCGATTTTGGTCAGGAAGTACGGTTTGGTCTTCCAGGGCAGAATGGCTCCCTCCGCAAGGGAGCGGTCCGGGTCGATCGCGAGCTCCTCGGAGAAGTGCTCGTGGCTCCCGAGCCCGGCGCAGTCGGGGCAGGCCCCGAACGGGCTGTTGAAGGAGAAGAGGCGCGGCTCGATCTCCGGGATGGCGACGTCGCAGTCCGCGCAGGCGTAGTTCTCCGTCAGCATGTACTCCGTCCCGCCCTCCGGGGCGATCAGGACGTACCCGCCCGAGAGCTTCAGTGCGGCCTCCACGGACTCCGCGATGCGCGAACGCCGCTCCTCCGTCACCTTCAGCCGGTCGACGACCACCTCGATGTCGTGGCGCTTCTTCTTGTCCAGCTCGATGTCCTCGTCCAGCCACAGGACCGCGCCGTCGACGCGGACGCGCGTATAGCCCTTCTCCCGCGTCTGGCTGAACAGGTTGCGGAACTCGCCCTTCTTGCCCCGGACGAGCGGGGAGAGGATCTCCACGCGGGAACCGTCGTCGTTCTGGAAGATCAGCTCCAGGATCTCGTCGATGGAATAGCGGATGACCGGCTTGCCGCAATGGGGGCAGTGGGGCACCCCGATGCGGCCGTAGAGCAGGCGCAGGTAGTCGTAGATCTCGGTGACGGTCCCCACGATGGAACGCGGGTTGTGGCCCGTCCCCTTCTGTTCGATGGAGATGGCGGGGGACAGGCCGGAGATGTCGTCCACGTCCGGCTTCTTCTGGACGCCCAGAAACTGGCGCGCGTAGGCCGACAGGGACTCCACGTAGCGCCGCTGCCCCTCGGCATAGAGCGTGTCGAACGCCAGGGACGACTTGCCGGACCCCGACGGCCCCGTTATGACCACCAACCTGCCCCTCGGAATGTCCACGCTCACGTTCTTGAGGTTGTGTTCCCTGGCCCCTTTGATGCGGATATAATCGTCCAATGAAAGAATCTCCTTGGGAAGCGCTGGCAGCGCTTCCCTGAATTTTTTTAATATGGGG
>NZ_CALIAA010000018.1 GCF_938040765.1 uncultured Fretibacterium sp. | reverse complement strand
ACGCGCGATATCATAACAAAACGAAAAGGCAGATGTCAAGAAAAAACCCCAATTCGGAGCGACAGGGGCGCTTGGATTTACAATCCTGCATCGTAAGTCCGAAAACTCCCAGGGGCAACGCTTTCCCCAGCCGTCGACGGCACGGCCTCTTTCGTTCAGAGGCAGCGGATGACGCCCTCCCCCACCTGCGGGGACAGCGCTTCTCCGCCCATCTCCACGGGCTTTTCGGCGGTGGACGCCCGCTCCAGGTAGGTCTCGATGGCCTGATTCAGAACACGGGCCCCGTCCGTCTCGCCGATGTGATCCAGCAGGAGGGCCGCGCAGAGGATGGCACCCAGGGGGTTGGCCTTCCCCGTCCCCGCAATGTCCGGGGCGGAACCGTGAACCGGCTCGAACATCGAGAGCCCATCCCCGATGTTGCCCCCGGCCGCCAGCCCCAACCCGCCGATCAGGGCGGCCTGAAGGTCGCTCACGATGTCGCCGAACAGATTGGGGCAGAGGATGACGCCGACATTCGCGGGGCGGCGCACCAGGTTGTAGCACAGGGCGTCCACGTTCTGGACCCTGAGAGTCATGTCCGGGAACTCCGCGTCGGCGACGCGCTTCGTCTCCTCGTCCAGGAACCCGTAGAGCTGAGGGACCGCGTTCGCCTTGCTCGCCAGGATGACCGTGTCCTCCCCGCGCTTTCGGGCCAGCTCGAAAGCGCGGCGGGTGACGCGCTCGATCCCCCGCCGCGTCAGCGCCCCGACCTGGAGGGCCATGGCGTCCCCCGAGCTCAGCCCCGCCTCGATGCGGCCTGAAAGGGAGTAGAGTCCCCGTTCGCAGGCGAGGGGGGCGTCCACCCTCCCCTCATGGGAGACAACTCCCAACCCCATATAGAAATCCTCCGTGTTCTCCCGAACGACGACGGAGTCGATGCGTCCTCCCTCCGGAAGACGTACGGGAAGGGCGACGCCCGGGTAGCTCCGCGCCGGACGCAGGTTGATGTACTGGTCGAAATGGAACCTCAGACGCAGCAATATCCCGCGTTCCAATATGCCCGGTTTGACGGACGGATCTCCCACGGCGCCCAAAAGCAGGGCCTCGCACTTTTCCAGCTCCCCCAGGGCGGAGTCGGGAAGGGTCTCGCCATGACTTTTCCAGTAGCCCGCCCCAAAGGGGAAGGAGACCCACTCGACCCCAAAACCGCACCGCTCCCCGACCGCTTCGACGACTCTGCGGGCCTCACCCACCACCTCAGGACCAATGCCGTCGCCCGGAAGCAGGGCAATAACACGTTTTCTCATCCTTATCCTCATCCTCTCCTCATCGCGTCAGGGACCGTCTCGGCGGGCGAAGCCCTCAAGACGCCTCCAGCTGTTTTTTGACGTAGGGAACCAGCCCGCCCAGCTCGATCAACTCGCGAAGGAAGGGGGGGAAAGGGCGCGCCGCCCAGGAAAGACCGCGCGTCCGATTCGTCACGATCCCCGTCTCCATATCGACCTCCAGTTCATCGCCCTTCTGCGTGGCCTCGGCGGCCTCGGGGCATTCGAAGATGGGCAGCCCGACGTTGATGGCGTTGCGGAAGAAGATGCGGGCGAACGACGCGGCGACCACGCAGGATACCCCGCAGCCCAGCAGGGCCAGGGGCGCGTGCTCGCGGCTCGAACCGCAGCCGAAGTTGGACCCGGCAACCATCAGATCCCCCTTCCGCACCGCCCCCGCAAACGAGGCGTCGATGTCCTCCATGCAGTGGGGGGCCAGCTCTTCCGGAACGCTCGTGGAGAGATAGCGCGCCGGGATGATGACGTCCGTATCGATGTTGTCTCCGTACTTCCAAACCGTGCCCTTCAGTGTCGTGTACATCGACTTCCTCCTCACGCGACTTCCCTGGGGTCCGCGATGCGCCCCATGACGGCACTGGCCGCAGCCACCATCGGCCCGGACAGCACGACCTCGCTTTTGGGGCTGCCCATCCGCCCCACAAAATTGCGGTTGCTGGTCGAGACGCAGCGCTCGCCCGCCGCCAGAATGCCCGTGTGTCCGCCCAGGCACGGGCCGCAGGTAGGCGTGCTGATCACCGCCCCCGCCTCCGTCAAAATTTTGAAGTAGCCCCGCTCCAGGCAGGTGTTGTAGACCTCGTAGGAGGCCGGTATGACGATGAGGCGCACCCGGTCGTGAACGCGGCGGCCCTTGAGGATGCTCACCGCCTGCTCGATATCCGAGACGCGGCCGTTGGTACAGGAGCCGATAAACACCTGGTCTATCACCTGATCCCCGCACTCCCGGGCCGGACGGACGTTCTCCGGCAGGTGGGGCAGAGCCACGAGCGGCTCCAGTGCGCTCAGATCCACCGTCATGCTCTTGGCATACCGCGCGCCCTCGTCGGGGTACAGGGGATGAAAATCACGCTTCGCCCTGCCCTCGACGTAGTCGAGGGTCACGGCGTCCGGCACGAAGAGCCCGGCCTTTCCCCCGGCCTCGATGGCCATGTTCGCGACGGTCATGCGCGCGTCCATCGAAAGGCTCGCGCACCCGGGCCCGCAGAATTCGAACGCCATGTATCGGGCCCCCTCGACGCCCGTTTTTGCGATGATCGAGAGGATCACGTCCTTTCCGCCGGTCCACGGGGAGAGCGCTCCCTCCAGGACGATGCGGTAGGTCTCGGGGACCCTCAGCCAGGTCCGTCCCAGGGCCCAGGCCCCGGCCAGGTCCGTCGAGCCCACCCCCGTGGCCAGAGCCCCCAGGGCCCCGCCCGTGCAGGTGTGGCTGTCGGCGCCCAGGATGATCTCGCCCGGCAGGATATACCCCTGCTCCGGAAGGAACGCGTGCTCCACGCCCACCCGGCCGACCTCCCAGTAGAGCAGGCCCTGCTCGCGTGCAAAGGTCCGCCCGATCACGGCCTGTTCGGCCGAGGCGATGTCCCGGTTGGGCGTGAAGTGGTCGGGAAGGATGGCGCAGCGGTTGACGTCAAAGACCTTCCGGGCCCCCATCCTGCGGAGTTCCCGGATAGCCGGGGGCGCGGTGATGTCGTTGGCAAAGGCGAAGTCCACGCCCACCCCGCAGATGTTTCCCGCCTCGACCGGGTCCTTCGTGTGAGCGGCGATGACGGCCTCCGCCAGAGTATATGGTTTCATGTTCTGCCTCCTTGTGGGTTGATCTCCTTTATTTTTCCGCCCTCACGCGGCCTTTCGCTTTTTCTGCAGCTCCACCCCCCTGGCCGCGGCCAGGATGTACAAACGGTTGACCGCGTGGATCAGGGCCTTGATGGCGGACTCGACGATATCCGTGCTGACGCCCCTGCCGGGGGCGACGATATCGCCCGACCGCAGTGTGACCATCGCCTCCCCCATGGCATCCGAGTGGTCGCTGGTGGCGTTGATGCCGAACGCGATCAGTTCGGGCTCCAGCTCAATGGCGCGCCAGATGGCGCGATAGGCCGCGTCCACCGGGCCGTTGCCCGTCGCCGCGTCGCTGATCTCCCCTCCGTCGGTCGTCAGCATCACCACGGCAAGGGCAGGCCCTTCTCCCGTCTTTACGGAGTAGCGCTTCAGCTCGTAACGGTTCTGTTGGCCCTTCAGGAGGATCTCGTCGGCGATCAGAGCGGCGAGATCCCCATCCGTCACATCCTTTTTGGTATCGCAGAGCTTCTTGAAGAGGGCGAAAGCCGTCTGAACCTGCTCGGGCGTCAGGGCGTAGCCCAGGTGCTCGATACGATCGACGAAGGCGTGGCGTCCCGAGTGCTTGCCCAGCACCAGCTCGGTTCCGGAAGCTCCAACGTCCTCCGGCTTCATGATCTCGTAGGTCAGGGGGTTGTTCATCACGCCGTGCTGATGGATACCCGCCTGATGGGCGAAGGCATTGGCCCCCACGATGGCCTTGTTCGGCGGAACGACGACGCCGGAGAGGCGCGACACGAGGGAGCTGACCGAGTGCAGCTTCGTGGTGTCCAGCCCGGTCTCCAGACCGTAACAATCCCGGCGCGTCTTGAGCGCCATGACGATCTCCTCGAGGGAGGCGTTGCCGGCGCGCTCCCCCAGGCCGTTGATGGTACATTCCGCCTGACGGGCCCCGGCGCGGATGGCCGCCAGGGAATTGGCCACGGCCAGCCCCAGATCGTCGTGGCAGTGGACGGAGTAGACCACATCGTCGGGCGCTCCGACCCCCTCCATGATCGCCCTGCAGAAGCCGTAGAACGTCTCGGGCGTCGCGTAGCCGACGGTATCCGGGATGTTCAGCGTCGTGGCTCCTGCCGCGACCGCCGTCCTGAAGACCTCGATCAGGAAGGGCAGCTCGGACCGGCTCGCGTCCTCCGCGGAGAACTCCACGTCTTCGACAAGCCCGACGGCCAGAGAAACGCCAAACCGAACCTCTTCAAGGACCTCCTCGGGAGTCAGCCGCAGCTTATCCCTCATGTGGATGGGGCTCGTCGCGATGAAAGTGTGGATGCGCCGCCGGGGAGCGCCCTTTACCGCCTCGTAGCAGCTCCGTATGTCGTTCTCCCTCGTGCGGGCCAGACCTGCGACGACCGGCCCCTGGACCTCCTCCGCTATGGTGCGGACGCACTCGAAGTCGCCGGGGGACGCCGCCGGGAAACCGGCCTCGATGACGTCCACTCCAAGCCGGGCCAGCCGATGGGCTATCTGAAGTTTCTCCGCAACGTTCAGGTTCCCTCCTGCGGCCTGCTCTCCGTCCCGCAGCGTCGTGTCGAAGATCCATACCCTGTTCTTGTCCCGCATCCTCTTGTCTCCTCCTTGTCGTTCCCCGCATCTCTGAATGAGGTTCTTCCTCTCCGGGAGACGGGAAAAACCAACAAAAAAACGGAGTCCGCCTGGGCGGACCCCGTTTTTTCTCTCTCTTGCACCGCTCGGACTTTCAGCTCAAACACCGAGAGGCGCCGACCCAGAAAAAAGGGGATCCGCGAGAGCGAAAAGTCCGAGGAGAAGGAGAGCGAACCGAACGTTCGATATCAGGTGTTTCATCCAGGCACGTCCCGTCGTAAACGCCATCTTCCCCGGTCCCCTTTCTGTGGAATCGTCGCCGCGGGTCAGACGGGCAGCCTGTCCTAACCG
>NZ_CALIAA010000017.1 GCF_938040765.1 uncultured Fretibacterium sp. | reverse complement strand
AGTTGAACTTTCAGGAGATCTACTTCAGGCTCGAGCGCTTCTGGGCGGAGCAGGGATGCGTGGTGCAGCAGCCCTACGACGTCGAGGTCGGGGCCGGAACGATGAACCCCGCCACGGCGCTCCGGGTGCTCGGCCCGGAGCCGTGGCGCGTGGCCTACGCGGAGCCCTCGCGCCGGCCCACCGACGGGCGGTACGGGCAGAACCCCAACCGCCTTCAGCATTATTATCAGTATCAGGTCATCATCAAGCCCGCGCCCTCCAACATCCTGGACCTCTACATCCAGAGCCTGGTGAGCCTGGGCATCGACCCCTCGGAGCACGACATCCGCTTTGTGGAGGACGACTGGGAGAACCCCTCGATCGGGGCCTGTGGGCTGGGCTGGGAGGTTTGGCTCGACGGCATGGAGATCACGCAGTTCACCTATTTTCAGCAGCTGGGCGGGATCGACATGGAGGCCGTTCCGGCGGAGCTGACCTATGGGACCGAGCGCATCGCCATGTACGTCCAGAAGGTGGAGAACGTCTACGACCTCGCCTGGTCGGACACGGCGACCTACGGCGACCTGGACCTCAAGGGGGAGATCGAGAACTCGCACTACAACTTCGAGATCGCCGACACCGCGATGCTCTTCCAGCTCTTCGCCATGTACGAGGCCGAGGCCGGGCGCATCCTGGACAAGGGGTTCGTCCTGCCCGCCTACGACTACGTCCTGAAGAGCTCGCACACCTTCAACCTGCTGGACGCGCGCGGAGCCGTCAGCGTGACGGAGCGGACCGGCTACATCGGCCGGATCCGCGCGCTGGCCAGCCGCTGTGCCGCGGCCTACCGGAAGCAGCGCGAGGAGATGGGTTTCCCGTTCATGGGGAAATTCGGCGCTCCGGCGCAGTACGCCAAGGCCGCTGCCGCTGCTGAAACCGTTTCCGAGCTCGTCGGGGGGAGGAATGCGTGATGGCTTTGAGGAACGTCATCCTGGAGATCGGAACGGAGGAGCTTCCCTCCCGCTTCCTTCCCGAGACCCTGAGGTCCCTGGAGCGGCTGGCGGTCTCCGCTCTGTCGGATAACCGGCTTCAAGGACGTCAGGACCTACGCGACGCCGCGGCGCCTGGTCCTGCACATTCGAGAGCTGGACGAGACCCAGAGTTCGTCGGTGTCGCTGCTCAAGGGGCCGCCCCTCGCGTCGGCCTACGACTCGAAGGGGGAACCCACCCGCGCCGCCCTGGGCTTCGCGAAGAGCAAGGGCGTGGAGGTCGATTCGCTGGGCGAGCTCGAGGTGGATGGGGTGAAGTACGTGGCTGCCGAGGTCCGCGAGGAGAGCCGGCGCACCCTGGATGTTCTGCCCGGTCTCCTGCGCGGCCTCGTCGAGGGACTCTCGTTCCCCAAGAGCATGTATTGGGCCGACCCGGGCGTGCGTTTTGCCCGGCCCATCCGCTGGCTCCTCGCCCTTGCCGACGATGCGGTCGTCCCCTTCGAGTACGGCGACGTGAGGAGCGGCCGGACGACCAGCGGGCACCGCTTCATGGGGCAGAGGTCCATCGAGATCCGGAACGCGGACGAGTTTCTGGAGCGCCTCTACGACAACAGCGTGATTCTGGATCAGGACAAACGCCGCCAAAAGCTGGAGGCGTCCATATCGCTCCTGAAGCAGGACTTCGAGGGCAATCTCGAGGTGGAGATGGATCCCGAGCTGCTGGAGGAGAACCTGTTCCTGGTCGAGTTCCCGGCGCCCTTCATCGGGACGTTCGACGAGCGCTATCTGGAGATCCCCGAGGAGGTCCTGATCACCTCCATGAAGAAGAACCAGAAGTACTTCGCGGTTCGGAACAGGGACAGGGGAAACGCGTTGGCGAACGTCTTCATCGGGGTCAGCAACAACAGGGCCACGGACATGAGGACGATCCGGGAGGGGAACGAACGGGTCCTGAGGGCCCGCCTCGAGGACGCCGCCTTCTTCTGGGCGGAGGACCGAAGGAAACCGCTGTCGACGAACGTGGAGCGTCTGAAGGACGTGACGTACCAGGAGAAGCTGGGCTCCGTGTACGACAAGGTGGAGCAGACTCGGAAGCTGGCGCTTCTGCTTTGCGAGCGGCTGGGCCGGGACTCCCTGGCCAAGCTGGTGGAGCGTGCGGCCTGGCTCTCCAAGGCCGACCTCGTCACGCGCATGGTCTACGAGTTCCCCGAGCTCCAGGGGGTGATGGGGCGCGAGTACGCACGCCATGACGGCGAGGACCCGCGCGTGGCCCTGGCCCTCTACGAGCAGTACCTGCCGCGCTTTGCCTCGGACAGCCTGCCGACCGACGACGTGGGGGCGATCCTGGGTCTGGCCGAGCGCATCCATATCGTCGTGAGCTGCCACAAGGTGGGGCTCGAGCCGACGGGCTCGCAGGACCCCTATGGGCTGCGCCGTGCGGCCCGCTGCATCAACGAGATCCTGTGGGGCCGGAATCTGGACCTGGACCTCGAGGAGGCGGTTCGGGAGTCCGCCCTGCTGAACCAGGTGGAGCAGGATGTGCTGGAGCGTATCCTTGCCTTCATTGGGCAGCGGCTGCTGGTCCAGCTCAAGGAGAAGGGGTACGAGCACGAGCTCGCCGCGCTGGCCCTCTCGGTCATCGGCCGCCGGCCCTGCCAGGCCCTGCGCCTGATGGAGGCCCTGAACGAGGTGAAGGACGAGCCCTGGTTCTCGGACCTCATGACCTCCGCGGTGCGCGTCCGGAACATCCTCCAGAAGGCCCCGGAAGCCCCCGATGCCGTGGACCCCGCGCTGCTTGCCAAACCGGCGGAGCGGGCACTCTATGAGGAGGTCGTGAGGCTGGAGCCCGGGGTTCGGGAGGTGCTGAACTCGAACGACTGGAAGGGGCTGACGGCGCGTCTGGCCGAGCTCTCTCCCGTGGTGTCGGCCTTCTTCGACGACGTCATGGTCATGGATAAGGACGAAAGCATACGGAACAACCGCCTTGGTCTTCTGAAAGCCATCGATACTCTCGCTTTAAGCCTTGCCGACTTCAGTAAGATCGTCACCCAGTGAAAAAGGATTTATGAACAAA
>NZ_CALIAA010000016.1 GCF_938040765.1 uncultured Fretibacterium sp. | reverse complement strand
GATATTTTATCGATATTTTTGGAGGACAACCTGATCAATGGCTGAAAAAGCTGCAAGGCCGAGGCGCAGAAGCAGGGCTTCCGCCGCAGGCCGCGAGAAGAACGCATCCTTGAAGTTCATCCCCCTGGGCGGCCTGGGGGAGATCGGCAAGAACATGTACGCCGTCGAGTACGGCGACGACATCATCGTGGTCGACTGCGGCCTGATGTTTCCGGACCAGGAGCTGCCGGGGATCGACTACATCGTCCCCGACATCTCCTACCTGGAGGCGAATCGCGAGAAGGTGCTGGGGATCATCATCACCCATGGGCACGAGGACCATACGGGGGCTCTGCCCTTCGTGCTGCCGCGCCTCAACGTCCCGCTCTACGGGACGCGTCTGACGCTGGGGCTGATCGGGAACAAGCTCAAGGAGGATCAGCCCACCCTCAAGACGCGCATGAACGAGGTCAAGGCGGGCGACGTCATTCGGATCGGGCCGTTCAGCGTCCGCTTCATCGCGGTCAGCCACTCCATTCCCGATGCCGTGGCCCTCTCGATCGAGACGCCCCTGGGGCGGATCGTCCACACCGGGGACTTCAAGCTCGACTCCACCCCCATCGACGGGCGCATAACGGACTACGGCGCGTTCGCCGAGGAGGGAGACAAGGGAGTGCTCCTCCTGACGTCGGATTCCACCAACGCGGAGCGCAAGGGGTTCACCCCGTCGGAACGCATCATCAGCGGGACCCTGGAGCAGCTGTACCGCAACTATCGGACCCGGCGCATCATCATCTCCTCGTTCGCCAGCAACGTGCACCGCATCCAGCAGGTCGTGGACGGCGCGATGCGCTTTAACCGCAAGATCGCCTTCCTGGGCCGCAGCATGGTGCGCAACGTGGAGCTGGCCCGGGAGCTGGAGTATCTGAAGATCGACAAGAAGATGATGGTGCCGATCGAGGACATCGGCAAGGTCCCCGACAACCAGCTGGTGATCCTGACGACGGGCAGCCAGGGGGAGCCCTTCTCCGGGCTCGTCATGATGAGCCGGGGCGAGCATCGGCAGGTCTCCCTGGGGGACCACGACGCCGTGTTCCTGCTGGCCTCCGTCATACCCGGCAACGAGAAGCTGGTAAACAACACGATCAATCGCCTCTTCGCCCTGGGCTGCGAGGTCGTGTACGAACAGGACCGCCAGACCCACGTCTCGGGCCACGCCTCGTCCGAGGAGCTGAAGATCATCCTCAACCTGGTGCGCCCCCAGTACTTCGTCCCGATCCATGGGGAGTACCGCCACCTGGTGCGCCATTCCCAGCTCGCGCAGGAGGTGGGGATCCCGGGGCGCAACGTCTTCGTGATGGGGAACGGGGACGTCCTGAGTTTTTCGAATGGGGCGAAGCCCCGCCTGAAGGACCACGTTCAGTCCGGAGCCGTTCTGGTCGACGGAAACGCGGTCGGCGGGCTGAAGAGCACGGTGATGAAGGAGCGCCGGGACCTGGCGGAGGACGGCGTCCTCGTCATCGCCGCGGCGCTCGACTCGCGCGGCGGCCTGATGGCCCCCCTGGCTCTCGAGACTCAGGGCGTCTTCATCTCCGACGACCGCAAACGGGTCTTCGATGAGATCCGCGCCGCTGCGGAGCGGGTGCTCAAGGAGTTTGTCGGGGCCCCGAACATCGACGCGGAGGCCGTGGCGCGGGGGATAAGGAGCCGGGTCCGGGACGTCCTGAGACGGCGCAGCTCCTCCTATGCCGTGGTGCTGCCGATCGTCTCCATCGCCGGGCGGGAGTCCTCGACCGACGAGACCTGGCTGGAGAAGGAGTTTTTCTAGGCTCAGGCCCCTCCCCCTTCTTAGGGGGCGCGAATTGCAGAGCCAAATTGAGATTCGGAGAGCTGGATGGTCATGCTGAATTTCCGTTGGGAGACTTTTATCCTTGGCGTCGTGCAGGGGCTGTGCGAGTTCCTTCCCGTCAGCAGCTCCGGGCACCTCGCCCTGCTTCAGAACCGCTTCGGGCTGGGGGGAGAGGGGCTGCTGGCCTTCGACCTCCTGCTGCACTGCGCGACGCTGCTCGCCGTCCTGATCTTTTTCCGGCGGGATCTTTGCGTCCTGGCCTCGGGGTGGTTCCGCGGCTGCGTCCGGCGGAGTGCCCGCGGTGAGGAGGGCTGGCGGTACGGGTGGGCGGTCCTCGCGGCCACCGCGGCGACGGGGGCCGCGGCCCTGCCGCTCAAGGGGGCCGTCGAGTCCGCGATGCAGTCTCAGATCGCCGTCGGGAGCGGCCTCCTGGTGACGGCGGGGCTGCTGTTCCTCGTCCCCCTTTTCCCGGAAGGGGAGAGGAGGCCGTATCTCGGAACGGCCCTTCTGGTGGGGCTGGCGCAGGGACTGGCCGTCTTCCCCGGCGTCTCCCGGTCCGGCGCCACGATAGCCGCGGGGCTCTTTCTGGGGCTGGCCGTCGCCGAGGCCTTTCGTTTTTCCTTCCTGATCTCGATCCCCGCCATCCTGGGCGCTTCCCTTCTGGAGGCCATGAGGCTCCGGAAAAGCGGGGGGCTGAGCTCCCTGCCCGAGGGCTGGGTCTGGGCGGCCCTCGCGGCCTTCGTCCTGGGCTGGCTGGCCCTGATCCTGCTGCGTCGGCTCGTGCTCTCCGGCCGGTGGGTCTATTTCGGGTTGTACTGTCTGATCCTGGGGATCTTCGTCATCGTCTCCAGCGTGGGGCTGGGGTTTTAGTCCATGGGGATCGGGAACGGGCCTCTCTCCATCCTCCTGGCCTCGGGCAGTCCCAGACGCCGCGCGCTTTTGGCGGACCTCGACTGGCGTTTCGAGTGGACGGCCCCCAGGGTGGACGAGTCCCCGCTGCCGGGCGAGGCCCCCGAGGCGCTCTGTGAGCGCCTGGCGCGTCTGAAGGCGGAGGCCCCCGAGGTGGGGGAGGGCGTGCTGGTCCTGGCCGCGGATACCATCGTGGTGGTGGATGGGCGGGTCCTGGGGAAGCCCGCGGACCTCGGCGAGAGCCGGAATATGCTGGCCCGCCTGCAGGGACGCCGGCACGAGGTGCTGACCGGGGTTGCGCTGCGGTGGAGCGGGCGCATGGCCTCCGCCGTCGAGAGGACGGAGGTGTGCTTCCGTCCTCTGACCCCCGGAGAGGTCGCCGCGTATGCCGCCACCGGCGAGGGGATGGACAAGGCGGGCTCCTACGCCATCCAGGGCCGGGGCGCCCTTTTGGTGAGCGGCATCGATGGGGATTACTTCAACGTCGTCGGGCTCCCCCTCTGTCGTCTCGGAATGCTGCTGGAATCCGTGGGGCTGAGCCTGGAACGTCTGTGGTCCAGGCTCTGAGCGGAGGATCATTTTTGTTTTTGCGGAGGTGCTGGGGCTTGAGGTTATCCTGTCGTCTTTTTGCGGGGATGGTGGCCGCCGTGATCCTGGGATGCGCCGGGTGGGGGCTTCTGCCGCGGTGGCGTCTGGAGCGCGGGGACAGGGACGTCGCGATCATCGCGGATTTCAGGGATATCGTTCCTCTGGCTCTCGGGGCCGGGGTGTCCGTCGACGGGGCGCTCGCCCTTCTGAAGGAAAAAGGGCTGCGCGGGCTTATGGTCAGCGAGCTGACGGGCGAGGACACGGCCAATGGGGTCGGTCCCGTCGCCGCGGCGGCGGTGCATGGCGGCGGAAACGGCGCGGCGCTGACGCGCCTTTCCGTCCAGGAGGGCTTCCCTCAGGCCGGCAGGGCCGGGGAGTGGCTGAGGCTCAAGGCGGTGGGGGAGGGCACAGAGGGCGGCGATGTCCTTCTCCCCGTCCCGCTCATCATGCTGCGGACCGTGGGGATCCTTCCGGATATATCCGGGCTCGAGGCTGGAGTGCGGTCGGGGCTGCCCCTCTATTACAGGCCGGCGCCCTCCCTGGGATGGCAGACGAAAGGGGCGGCCAGGCTGCTGGGCGAGGTCCTGGACGCCTATCCCATCGCCGCCGTCACCCCCTTGGGGGAGAGCGTCACGGGGTATCCCGACGTGGGACCCATCGCCGCCGAGCCGAAAAAACGAGGGGTTCCCGTGGCCGCGGTCGAATTCTCGCGGCAGCTTGGGGCGGTGCAGCTGAACAACCTGAGCTTTCCCTCGCTCCTGACCCTGCACAGCGTCACGAACGAGGAGCTCCTGGCGCGCAGCATCGGCCGTCAGGCCCTGCTGGAGCGGCTGGTTCGGGCGGCCGCGGAGCGCTCCGTTCGGCTCCTGGTTTTGCGGTCGGCCCCCTTGGGGCATTCGACCTCGACCTTGGACGCCTACGCCGGGGAGGTCGCCGCCTTGGCCGCGCAGCTGCGCGGGCACGGATTCCGGATGGAATGGCCGCGCGTCCTCTTTTCCGGTGGGGGATGGCGTTCGGGCTTGTTGTCGTTTTTGTCCGCCTATGCCCTTATCGCCGCGTTCCTGTTTGCCCTGTGGCGCTATGCCCTGCGACTCGGAGGGGATGGAGAGGCCGGGAAAACGGTCGGCCCGGCCTCCGTCGCCGTGTTTTTTCTCCTCGCGGGGGGTGGGGCGTTTCTGATCCGATTGGTCCCGGCCGCAGGCCGTCTTCTGGGGGCGCTGGCCGCCCCGCTCATCGTGACGGAGGCCTCTTTGATGGCCATGAGTTCGGGACGGACGCGGATTGCCCCATGGGGGCCGATCCTCTGCGGCTTCCTCGCCGCCGTCATCGGGGGGCTCGCCTTGGCCGCCTTCTTCAGCGACCCGCTCCACATGCTGCGGCTGAGGACCTTCTCGGGGGTCAAGCTCACCCTTCTGCTCCCGCCGCTCCTGGTGCTGCTGCATGACCTGAAGAACCGGGTCCATCCGGAGTCCCTGGACGCCTTCCTGTCCCGTCCCCCGCTTTGGGGAGAGCTGATGCTGGGCGGAGTGCTCCTGATCCTCCTGGGCATCATGCTGTTCCGGAGCGACAACGTTCGGTTCATCCCCGGCTTCGAGGCCAGGGTGCGTGGGACGCTGGAGCAGTGGCTGGTCGCCCGTCCCCGCAGCAAGGAGGTCTTCCTGGGCTATCCGTGCCTGATGCTGCTTGCCTTTGCCGTCAAAAACGGCCTGTGGGCGCGCTACCGCGAGCTCCTCCGCCTCGGCGCGGCCTTGGGGTTCTCCTCCGTCGTGAACAGCTTCTGCCACTTTCATACGCCGATCGCCTTCATCCTGCTTCGGGAATTCAACGGCCTGTGGCTGGGCCTGATTCTCGGCTCGGTCGTGGTGCTGGCCGTCGGCCGGATTCTGCTGCCCCTGTGGCGTCGGCTCCGCGTCCTGGCGGAATGACCCGATGACCCCGCAAGGAGGGGCCCGGCGCTATCGGGTTGCCCTGGCCGGCTACTATGGGTTCGGCAACCTGGGGGACGAACTTCTGGCCGGCGCCTCCCTGGAGGCCCTGGAGCGGGCGGGCGTCGGGCGGGGAAACGTCGTCATGCTCTCGAACGATCCGGAGGGCTCCCGGCGCGCGTTCGGGGTCGATTCCGTCTCCCGCTGGCGCCTGCGCGGCGTCGTCTCGGCGCTGCGGTCGAGCGAGACCCTGCTCCTGGGGGGCGGAGGGCTCTTTCAGGATGGGACGAGCCTGCGATCCTGTCTCTGGTACTGGGGGCTGGTGCGTTTGGCCCTCATCTGCGGGGCCGTCCCCTGGGCCCTCGGGCAGTCGATCGGACCGCTGCGGAGCGCTGGGGCGCGCTGGCTGACCCGGGATGCGCTGAGGGGCTGCCGCGTCCTGCACCTGAGGGATGCGCCCTCGATGGAATGGGCCGGCCGTCTTGGGCTGTCCGCCGTGCGTGGCGGGGATCTGGCCCTGACGTTGAAGATCCCGCGAACCGCGGGGGAGGATGTGGAGTCGACGGAGAAAAAAACGGGGCGGCTCCTGCTCAACCTGCGCCCCTCCCCGGACGCGGACCGCTTCGCCCGGCTGGCGGCGCCTCTCGCCGCGGACTTTCCCGACGAGGTCGTCGGCGTGGCGCTGTCGGGCGAGGACGAGATCCTGCTTGACGCCATGAAGGGGGCCGGGAGGCTCAGGCTCGATAGGATCGAGCGGGTCGCGGGGCTCGAGGAGGCCGTGCGCCTCTGGCCGGGGGCGTCCGCCGCGGTAGGGATGCGCCTGCACTTCGCCGTGCTCTCCGCCCTGTGGGGGACGCCGCTTGCCGTGCTGCCCTACGATCCCAAGGTGGAGGCCTTCGCGAGGGTTGTCGGGGTTCCCTGTGCCGGGGAGGAGCTGCCCCAACCCTGTCCGCCGGCCCCGCTCGACCGCCTGGGTGTGGTTTTGGAGGTGGATGCGCTCTGCCGTGCGTTTTTGTCGAAAGGTTGAGGGAAACGCCGATTCGATCGGCGCTTCCCGAGGTTCCGCGGTGCGGGGGCGGGAGGCGCACCGGGCTCCCCGGAGCGGCCGATGAGGCGGGAGCCGTGCTTTTCAAGAGGCTCTTCGTGGGTTATACTCTAACCCGAGTGAGTCGTGAACGCGGGCGGACGGTTGGAATGGATAGTTGGAGCGAATGAATGGTCGGATCGATGGGTTGCAGGGCGTGCAGTTCATTTTTGGACGGTGATTGTGTTGGATAGACGTCGTGTCGACGAACTGGGCATCAGCTATGTCGAGAAACTCTCCCTCTATGAGGAGTATGCCTCGCGCGTGCGCAATCTTGTTCAGGACCTGATCGAGCGGGAGGATATCGAGGTTCACAGTATCGAGGGGTGGGCCAAGGCCCCGGCAGATCTGGTCCGTGCTCTGAACGCCCGGGGGGACGACGGGGATGCGGGGCTGAACGCCGTGTCGGACCTGGTTACGGTTCGGGTTCTCCTCCGCTTTCCCGAGGACGTTTATAAAGTCGAGGAGATCATCCTGGCCGAGTTCGA
>NZ_CALIAA010000015.1 GCF_938040765.1 uncultured Fretibacterium sp. | reverse complement strand
TCGGCGGAGCGCGCCCCATGAGAATACAGCCGTCGGGGCTGTCCTGCTCCGCCCCGGAGTTCCTGTTCGCGCTGCTCGCCCCCGTGAGGGAGTACGACGCGGTCCGGTCCGCCCGAAACGGAAGGTTCGTCCTCATTCTCGCCGTGATGTCCCTGGCCGGCATCCTGGTCTCGCTTTTCTTCAGCAGGTGGTATGTCCGCCCCATCCTGAGGGCGATTGCCGCAGTGAAGGAGGGCGTCAACGAGCCGCTCGTGACGCGGATCACGGAGATCGACGATCTGATCGAGTTCCTGACGGCGCGCGCGTCCGCCGGGCGATCGGAGCCGTCCGAGGGGATGGCCCCCGACACCGACCTCACGGACGACGAAGTCGAGCGCGAATTCAACGAGCGGGTGAGAACCCTGTCGCGCGCCGAGCACAACGTGTTCGACCTCTACGTTCGGGGCTGCTCCGCCGCGGAGATCGCCGCGGCCCTGGGTATCAGCCCCAATACGGTCAAGACCCACAACCGAAACATCTTCGCCAAGATGCAGGTCTCCTCGCAGCGCGAGCTGCTGATGACCTACATCGACATTCTGAAAAAACGCCGGGACCGGTAAGGTCCCCCGCACTCCCTACCTTCCTTCCGACTCGGAAAACTCCTGTCCGAAAAGGGGCGCGAATCATCCTTTTCGGCCTCATCCTTTGGGGTGATTTTAGCCCGTGAATCGTTTGGGCATCAGCCTTGAGCACCGATATTCCACCAACCCTCCCGAAATGTGAAAATCCCCCCTGGGGGGGAGGTTTTTCATCGGTCCACAAGGATAATGGTGGATGTGTCAACTGAGGGGCGGCAGGCCGAGAGGGCTGGCGGAACGGATAGAGGGGGCCGAATGGAGGGGACCGAATGGAAAGAATCATTGGCGCGCTTTTTCTTACGGCGGGACTGCTGACGGCCCTTGTCCTTTTGGTCAGAACCTATAACGGCCTCGTCGTGCTGAGGAGCTTTTGCGCGGAGGGATGGAGCGGGGTCCTGGCTGCGGTGCGGCGGAGACGGGCGGCCATCGTCCAGGCATTGAGGGCGATGGCGCCGGGCAGTCCCGAGGAGGTTACGCTCCTGGAAAGGGTGAAGTCGGCCTGTGCGGGAGATGCCTCCGAATGGGACGTCGGCGAGCTGCTGCGCACGGAAGCGGAGCTGGCGGAAAATCTGCCGTCCTTTCTGGCCCTCTGCGAACGAAGCCCGGAGACATCGGAGAGAATGGAGAAGGACGAGGGGCGGACGAGTATTCGAGTTCCCCTTCGGGAGCTGAGTGCGGATGTGAAGATGGCGAGGAACTATTACAACGCGACCGCCCGCGACTACAACACGCGTCTTGGACAGTTTCCGTCAAACCTGGTTGGCCGGGTGTTTCGTTTCAGAGAGGCGGAATATCTCGAATCGGATCCGTTGAGCTAAAGTTGAGCTAAAGTGGTGGAACGGGGCCGCCCCCGCAGTCGCCGGACGATTGAGAAGGGGAGAGCCCGAGGTGGGGACGGCGCAGGTTTTTCCGTTCGGATGTGAAAGGAGCCATTTCATGACGGAGCAGCGAAAGGGCAGTTCTTGCATTTTGTCGTTTCCCGTCGCCCGCTTCCGGGGCTGCGGGGACGAGAGGGAACGTCTGCTGAAGTGCGGGTTCGAGGAAATGGGCCTGACCCGCCAGGAGTGCCGCATTGCGCTCCTGATTCTGGACGGCGGCGGAAACGGGGACATCTGCAGCGAGCTCTATATCACCCGAAATACCCTGAAGTTCCACATCCGCAACATCAACCGCAAGCTGGGCATCCACGGCCGGCGCGAGCTGGTCGGCATCGCAATGCGCATGCTGCCGCGGCCGGGAGGAACGCCTGGCGGCTCGGGCGTGCGGGGACGGATCATCAACCTCATGGAGGCAGCGGCTTTTTACAGGCAACAGTGCCGGGAGAAACTTTAGGGAAGGTCAACGGGCCACGGGGGGCGCGGTCAGCGCTCGAAGCGGGGTCTCTGCCGTTCCTCGTGATCCAATTCGGGCTTGGGGAGGAGCAGCTCATAGAGCTTCGACGCGCGGAACTCCGCTGCGGCGGTCAGCTTTCCGACAGGGTCCTTGACCGCGGTGAGGCGCGTCACGATAGGGATGTCGGAGTATCGCGCCCTGTCGCGCAGCAGTTTTTTTCCGCGCTCGCTGCTGCCCAGCAGGCGGGCATAGGGCACCCCGATCCTGGACGCGGCCGCCGCGGACCAGCGGTCCACCCCCGCCAGGAGCCGGACGATCTGGCGCTGAATCCGGGAACGCGTATAGCGCGCGCAGACGCAGCTTTCTACGAAATCGTCGTAGGAAGCTGCGTCTTTATAGCGTTTGAAGAAGAGATTTTCCATCCCTTCATCCATTCCCGCGCATTTTCGCAGATCCTCGGGAGAGCTGCGGAGCAGGAGAGCCTGGAGCAGGGGCCAGAGGGGCTGTGGACCGGGGCAAAAGCGTCCCTTCATTCGAGTTTCTTCCAGGAGACGAAGCGTCGAGGAAGGCATGACGACCTGGGCCCATCGAGGCCACCGAGAATCCTGCGCGCCCTGCAGCGCGGAACGGATGGCTGCGGCGCTCGGCAGGGGGCCGGGCTCGAGGTCGTGATATCCCGACCCCGCCCGTTGTACGGGAAGCGGAATCAAGGGGTAGCCCTGCCGCCCGATCCTCAGCAGGTAGGACAGGGCCAAAGAGTTGTTGGGTTTTGAAAGGAAAACCTCGGAGCCGGGGAGCTCCTCCTCCAGCGCTCCGCCGACGGCCCTGGGGTAGGAGAGTCCCTTGTCGAGTTTTCCCCTCAGGCTTCGCTTGAAAGAGGCCGGCTCCTGAATTAAAATATCGAGGATTGAACGTGTGTCGTAGCTGGCGTCCTCCATGCCGAAGGAGATGTGAGTCGCGATTTTTGTGCGCGCAAGCAGGTCCGCCGCCCCAGCGCCGAATTCCGGCGCTGCGTTGCAGGCGAAGAGAAAGGGCAGTTCCAGAACCAGGTCCGCTCCGCAGCACAGAGCCATTTCTGTGCGCGACCATTTGTCGGCGAGCCCGGGGATGCCCCTCTGCGTGAAGTTCGACGACAGCACGACGACGAACGAAGCGTCGGGCAGGCGCTCCCGTACCGACGCCATTTGCAGGAGATGTCCGTTGTGAAAGGGGTTGTACTCGGCCGCGATGCCGACAACGGGTGTCCGATTGTCCATATCGGTAAGTATAACGCCGTTCGTGGTCCTTGGCGACCTCCTTCCACGAACGGCGTGACAAAAATCGAGAGGCGGCGGTCCCAGGAGCCCGCCGTCCGCGAAGGGCAGGTATGTGAACAATGAAGGTCTTAGTCATCAACTGCGGCAGCTCGTCCCTGAAGTATCAGCTTTTCGACATGAATGCGGAGAGCGTCCTCGCGAAGGGGCTGGTGGAGCGTATCGGTATCGACGGATCGCAGATCAAGCACACCAAGACGGGCATGGAAGCGGTGGTCAAGGCGACCCCCATCCCGGATCACAAGGTGGGCATTCAGCTTGTCCTCGACGCCCTTATGGACAAGGGGCACGGGGTGCTGTCCTCGCTGGACGAATTGAGCGCCGTCGGACACCGGGTCGTCCACGCGGGCGAAAAGTTCTCGACCTCCGTAAAGCTGGATCCTCAGGTCATGGCGGCCCTCAGGGAGTGCATTCCCCTCGCGCCGCTTCACAATCCCGCCAATATCATGGGAATCGAGGCCGTCACAGAGGTCCTTCCCTCCGTGCCGCAGGTTGCGGTATTCGATACGGCCTTCCATCAGACCATGCCGGAGCATGCCTACATCTACGGTCTTCCCTACGGATATTACGAGAAGTACAAGGTCCGGCGCTACGGGTTCCACGGAACGAGCCATTACTACGTCTCGCGCCGGGCGGCCGAGATCTTGGACAAGCCCGTCGAGAGGCTGAAGATCGTGACCTGCCATCTGGGCAACGGCAGTTCCATAACCGCGGTTCAGGGCGGGCGGTCCATCGACACCTCGATGGGGTTCACGCCGCTGGCAGGGGTCTTGATGGGAACGCGCTGCGGCGATATCGACCCCGCCCTGGTCGCCTTCATCGCCCAGACGGAGAAGCTGGACATCAAGGACCTGGATGCGCTCTTGAACAAGAAGAGCGGTCTCCTTGGGGTCTCCGGGCTCAGCAGCGACCTTCGGGACATCGAGGAGGCCGCCGCCAAGGGGGAACCCCGTTCCAAGCTGGCCCTCGCGGTTCTGACCTATGGAATCCGGAAGTATATCGGCGCCTACGCGGCCGCCATGGGTGGAATCGACGCGCTGGTCTTCACTGCGGGGGTGGGGGAGAACAGCATCCTCGTTCGATCCATGGTATGCGAGGGGCTGGAATTCCTGGGGGTCTCCATCGATCAGGAGAAGAACAAGGTGCGGGGCAAAGAGGCGGATATCGGTACTTCCGGCTCCCGAGTCCGGGTATTGGTCGTTCCCACGAACGAGGAGCTCGTCATCGCCCGCGACACGAAGCGTCTGGTCGCCGCGGATTAGCCGCCGCAATGGTGGGTTCCTTGGCCGGCCGATGCGGTTCGGGGGATGGAGGGCGAAAGGGGCCTTGCTCCCGACCTCTCCCCGGGGGGAAATGGGGTAAGGAGGACGAGGCCGAAGCGGGACTTGGGGACTGGAACTGCATCATCGCCCTGCCTCAGCGCAGCGATACGGAAACCCACGTTGAAGGGGCCTGGGACATTGCGGTCCCCGACGGCGTGGATTTTGAGGGACAGCATTTCGAGATCCCCGACGGGTGCCGTGTCCTGGCCGAGGCCTATTGGATGGAGCCCTCGCTTCTCTCCGTAAGGCTCTCCCTGACCCTCCGGGCCGAGGGTGCCTGTGCGCGCTGTTTGAGGGAGGCATCCCTTGCAATATCGGATGATTTGTTGTATCTTTATTTTTCGTCCGGGCTGGATTTGGGCAAGGACACCCGTCTGGGGTCTGACGAGGGCTTCATGCCGGTCGAGGTGGACTTCTTCGGGCGGACGCTGGATATTGCCGACCAGGTGAGGGAGAGTATTCTGCTTCTCCTGCCGCGAAAGCTCCTGTGCAGGGAGGACTGTCTTGGCCTCTGCCCTGTCTGCGGAGCCGACCTCAACGAGGGGAAGTGCGGATGTTCCCGCTCGGAGGGCGACCCCCGGCTGGAGGTTCTCCGCAATTTTCATTGAGTTCCATAGGATTTGAACTCCGGGCAGCCGGAGCCGGAATTACCGGGCTCGCTCCAGGAGATAAAGTTTTTATGTAGTTTATTCAGAAGGAGGAAATGGAAATGGCCACACCCAAGAGAAAGACCTCCCACGCCCGTACGGCGCAGCGAAAGGCGCAGTGGCTGGGATCGCTTGCCGCGCCCGCCACTCTGGCCTGCCCGCACTGCGGAGAGATTGCCATGGCTTATCGCGCTTGTCCTTCCTGCGGTCATTACAAGGGGCGTAAGGTCGTGGACGCTGAAGCCGAAGAGTAGCGTTCGGTACACCTGAGGCAACTCCGAGGGCCGAGGACGGCTGCCGTCCTCGGCCCTTTGGGCTTTTTGCGTCCCTCGCTTCCCCTGCGGCGGGCGGGATTTGTCTTGGACGTCTTCCTTGCGTTCGGGCCAGGCAAAACGCTATAATCGAAAAGATTCGGCCCTCGCAGTTCAGTGTGGTTTTGCCGCGCTCCGTGAGTCTCGGAGAGCGGCGGGAAAGGGGACTTTGCCTGATGGCTGAGGAAAAATTTCATTTCCAGTCGGAGGCCTCCGAGCTTCTGAGGATGATGATACACTCGGTGTACTCGAACCGGGACATTTTTCTGCGCGAGCTGATCTCGAACGCGTCGGATGCCTTGGACAAGCGGCGTATCGAGTCCCTCTTCAACTCGGACGATGCGGATTTCACCCCCGAAATCCGCATCGTCCGCGACAGGGAAGCCCATACCCTGACCGTCTCCGACAACGGTATAGGCATGACGCGCGAGGAGATCGTGCAGTACCTCGGGACCATCGCCAGGTCCGGCACCCGGGAGTTTCTGGAGGCCGGGAGGTCCGACGATGCCGGCGAGAGGCTGATCGGCCAGTTCGGCGTGGGCTTTTACTCGGTGTTCATGGTCTCGGAACGGGTTTCCCTCGTCTCGCGCAAGCTGGGGACCAACGATGCCTTCCGCTTCGATTCGGACGGGGAGGGGACCTATACCCTGGCCGATGCCGAGAGAGAGGAATGCGGGACGACGGTCACCCTTTACCTTCGCCCTGCCGGCGAGGACGGGAAGGACTACACCGACGAATGGACGATCCGCGACATCGTAAAGAAATACTCGGACTTCATCGCCTGGCCCATCATCCTGAACGTCTCGAAACGGCAGGACGGCAAGGAGACCTTCGAGGACCGGCCCATCAATTCCCAAAAGGCCATCTGGTGCCGTCCGGAAGCCGAGGTCACGGAGGAGGAATATCGCGAGTTCTACCGCCACCTGACCCATGACTGGAAGGAGCCTCTGAGCCGCGTCGCCCTGAACGCCGAGGGGTCCGTCAGCTTCAAGGGGCTGCTGTTCATCCCCTCCGAAGCGCCCTTCGACCTCTTCATGAACCCCAAGGCCGGCGGCATCGAGCTCTACGTCAAGCGGGTCTTCATCATGAACGACTGCCACGACCTCATCCCGGAATACATGCGTTTCATGAGAGGGGTCGTGGATTCCGAGGACCTCTCTTTGAACATCTCCCGCGAGATTCTTCAGGACAACCCCATCATCCGGGTCATTCGCCGGAGCACGCAGCGTAAGGTGTTCGCCCACCTCCGCAAATTGCTGGAGACGGACAGGACGGCCTACGAAAAATTCTGGACCGCCTTCGGCAGGGTCCTGAAGGAGGGGGTTGTCCAGGATCGGGAGCATGCGCCCACAATCCTCGAACTGTCCCTTTTCCGTTCGACGGCTCAGGAGGGATGGACGACCCTATCCGCCTGCAGGGAGCGCATGAAACCGGATCAGGAGGGGATCCTTTGCCTTGCCGGAAGGGACATCGACGCGCTCAGGGCCTCCCCGAAGCTGGAGCGTCTCATCGAGAAGGGGTTTGAGGTCCTTTTGATGACGGACCCGGTGGACGAGGTGATCCTTGCGGAGGGTCTGGAGTTCGAGTCCGTCAAGCTCGTCAATGCGGCGGGGGATTCCGCCCCTGCGGAGACGGAGGCGGAACACAAGTTGGAGGAGGAGAAGCTCAGGGAGCTGGAGCCTGCGTTCGCGCCGCTGAAAAAAAGGACCCTGGAGCTTTTGGGAAACGTCCTGGAGGATGTCCGGCCCTCGCTGCGAATGGTCTCCTCTCCTGCGTGTCTGGTGGACGCCGCGAACGGGATGTCCCTTCAGATGGAGCAGCTGATGCGCGCCATGGGGCAGGAGGTACGGCAGCAGAAGCGCATCCTGGAGTTGAATGCGGAGCATCCGCTTGTCCTTCGCCTCATGAAGATGGCCGAGGACGGAGACGCCCGGGTCGAGGACTTCCTTGCGGTCCTCTACGACCAGGCCCTGATCCTCGAGGGAGGGTCCATCTCCGATCCCGCATCCTTTGTCCGAAGATTGAGCACCGTCATGGCCCTGGCCCTGCAGTAGGGCAGGGGCGGCATGGAAGGTCCATCGGACCCGCTTCATAAAGGCGGGCTGCGTGTTCTTAATAGGAGGTCATCACGATGGCGGTCAGAAAAAAGACAAAAAAATCGGCCCCGGATCCCGTCGATGAGGTGAAGACCGATGAGGTGAAGACCGAAATCCGGGAAGCGGCCCTGCCTTCCGGGCCGGATTCGCCTGCGGAGGGGGAGACGCACGGGAAATCGGATTTTACCTTGAAGTACGATATGAACTCGAATCAGCGCTATGTGGACTCCACGTCGCAGAAGAGCGAGTTCGACAGGGTATTGGACGAGCTCGCCTCCATAAGCAGGGACATGCTCGACTGGAATGTGGAGAAATTCACGAAAAAGTACGGGGGGGATACGGAGGACACCTTACCCCTGAAACTGGAGGCCTTCCTGGGAGGCTTCATCACCAACGCCGCGATGGAGCTCTATAACCGCGGATATCCTGAAGCCGCATTCAGACGGCTGGAGCAGGCTCGAACCGTTTTGGAGGCCAAGAGAAAGCTTGAGGTGGAGGTGGAGTCCATCAAGGCTAAACAGGACGAATCCTTCGATTTGTCGGATATGCTGGGACTCTTCGAGGAGGGGGAATAAGAACTCTCAAGGCCCCATCACGACGACAAAGGGCATCGTCATTTCCGCCGGACCGCTTCCTCCCGGCTGGCAACACGGCCAAAAATACCAACAGACCTGTCCCCGACAAGAGATACTTGTACCGGGGACGGGTCCTGTTCGTTCTTCCAAGCTGCCGCAGCCTAGAAGATACTTTTGGGAACGCCCATGTTGAGCCAGCGGACGACCTTGCCCAGGACCTCCAGATTTTCGATATCCTCCTTCTCCACCCAAATGGACCGGAAGTCCTTGTTGGCGGGGCGCAACTCCACTCGTCCGTCCCTGTAGAAGATGATGCCCTTGACGGAACAGCGTTCCTGCCAGCGGATGTAGGCGATGTCCCCGCTCCTGACCTCGATGTTGGGATTGATCAGGATCAGGCAGCCGTCGTCTATATTGGCTCCGATCATGCTCTCGCCCTCCACGCGAACGAAATAGGGCTTGTCCGGACCTGTGGGGCCCCCCGTCTCGAGCGTCGGCCACGGCATCCACTCCTTCACCTCCGATTCGACGTCCGACCAGTTGAAGCCGCCGCCCGCACATGCCTCCTGATTCAAAACAGGAAGATAAATCTGCGGAGGCACGATCGGCTCGGGCTCGAGCCTCTGAGGAACGGACTGCAGCCCTTTGCCCTCCATGAGGTATCCAAGGCTGACGCCTAGGGCCTGGGCGATTTTTTCCTTGATGGAGTCCTTGATGCCGATGCTTCCAATCTCGTAGCGATAAAGGGTGTTGGGCTCGACCCCCAAACGTCGGGCGAGTTCCGGGCGCTTCATACCGAGCGCCTCCCGCCGCGCCTTGATACGCTCGCCTATGTTTTTTGCCGCGTCGTTCTCCATAGAGCCTCCTCCTGTCCTGCTGGGGTATTCCCGCCAAGTCGTCCTCACCGAGGACAATCCTACTCCATCGAGGCCGTTCTGTTAAGTCCCGGGGACTTGACAGATGGTCGTTTGCTCCCTCTTCTGGGCGAAAAAACAAGGAAACGAAATCCTCGCCCAAAGCGACGTAATAGGCCTCCTCTCGTTCGGCATTCTACCTCTTTGGTATTGACTATACTACGTATTTCGTAGTATAGTCAATACCAAAGAGGTAACGAGATAAAATTTCGCATGTCGGCGGCGAAAAGGAGGAAAGCCGTATGTTGCAAACCCCGGTGATGCACTTCGACAACGCGTACCTTTTTCAGCAGGTCGTCGTTTTTTTGATGTGGATGGGACTTATGAAAATAGCGGTTGGAGAGCTTAAGGCAATTCTGAAGGAGGAAAGGGAACCCCACACCTTTCCGCTTCACCTCCCGGCAGACGAGCCCGGTCGAGGGCTCAGGAAAGCTCCGGCTCCCGGCAGGCGGGGAACGGTGCAGAGCGTATGGACGCCGGAGGCCAAAGCGGCAGCGCGAGCGCGGATACAGGTCGGAGGGCGCTGGAGAAGGGTTGGGGTCCCCTGAGGAAACTCCCGAATCGGGATCACTCCTCCTTTTCGCTTGATCTCGTGTCGTCAGCGGAGACCTCCGGGCCGGCTGCGTGCTTTTTCTTTTCCCTGGAGGCCGGCGGAGCCGCCAGCAGTGCGGCCTCGCCGCTGCCCATGAGCACGGCAATGGGCCTCAAAGGCTGTATGTTCTCACAGACGATCTTGATGATGGAGGCGATGGGGACGGACAACAGGGCTCCCGGTATTCCCCAGATGGTTCCCCAGAGCAGGAGGGACAGGAGGATAACGACGGGACTGAGCCCCAGGCGGTCTCCCACGACCTTGGGCGTGATGACGTTGCCGATGGTGATCTGGATGGCCGTCAGGGAGATCAGTACGACCAGGGGCTTGAACAGGCCGGGGGAAAATTGCAGGATGGCCATGAGGACGGGGGGGATCGTGGCGATGATGGAACCCACGGTCGGGATGAAGTTCAGGAGAAAGGTCAGAACGCCCCACCCGGACGCCAGTTCCACGCCAAGGGCGACGAGAACCAGCCAGGCACAGAAGGCCGTGGCCAGACTGATGAGGCTCAATGTCCCCAGATAACGGCTGATCTGACGGGAGATCGTGTCGAGGATGTTCTTGATCTTGAAGGCGCTTGTGCCCGAGAAGGATTTGTCGATCTTCTCGTTGACGTAGGGGGCCTCCAGAAGCATGAACATCAAAAACACCAGGGTCAGGACGAACTTGCTCGAAAATGCCAGGACCAGCTCCGAGATGTTGCGCACATAGCGTCCAAGAAGGTCGAGCCAGTTGAAGTTGGATATGGTCGACGGGGGGATGTTCAGGGCGTTCAGGATGTTGTTGAACATCATGTTGAGCTTGGAATAGTACAGATTGTATGCTCGATTGAACTCCACGGCCTGCAGGGTGCAGAAGTAGATCCCGAGGACGCAGACGCTGAAAAATATGGCGAAGACCAGGGTGATGTTCAGGATAGGGGGCAGGTGGATCCTCCAGCCCAGCCTGATGACGGGGCGAAAGACCTGGAGGATGAACCATGCGACCACCAGGGGAATGAACACTCCGCTGGCCAGATTCAGAATCGTGCAAAGAGCGATGGCGGACAGCAAGGCCACGAGCCCCACCAAAACCTTCATGTTCATTCGGTATCCCCCTCGTCCTCGGTTTTTCGCGGTTGCCGCTTTCCGTTACGAATTTCCATCTTGGGATATCGTGTCTCCCGTTTGGTGGTTACTTTAGCATAGATACCGCCTCCTGACGATACTGCCGGAGGGTTTTCAAAAAACATGTCGCAAATTTTACAAAGAATCTGCTTTTGCCTCTTGCAAAACCCTGAGAGGCTTGCTAGAATACCTCTTGTTTTCAAGCCCGGGTGGCGGAATTGGTAGACGCGCTAGATTCAGGTTCTAGTAGTCGCAAGGCTGTGGAGGTTCGAGTCCTCTCTCGGGCACCATCGTTGAATTAAAAAGGATATAGTCGTGTCGGTTGACAGGGCTATATCCTTTTGTTATTATTGGAGTTCGGCATAAAATTCCCCCATTTGGCAAGGGAGGTCCTTCAGTCCATGCCCGAATTTGTTTCGGTAAGCAAAAAACGGCAGCGTTATACCTTCGGACGCGCGCGCGATCTTGTCGAAATGCCCGATATGATCGAGGTGCAGCGGGATTCCTATCGATGGTTCTATCAGGACGACGTGGCTCCGGAAGCCCGTTCGATGCAAGGTTTGCAGGAACTGCTTCATGAGGTCTTCCCTATCGAGAGTTATGATGGCCAATTTGCCCTGGAATTTGTCCGTTATTATATCGACAGCCCCAATCTTCTCGAGGAAGAGGCGCGACAGAGGGATATGACTTGGGCGCGTCCCATCCGGGCCACGATCCGCCTTGCCAACACCAAAACCCAGGAGATCAAGGAGGAGGAGATTTTTCTCGGCGATTTCCCCGTGATGACGGAGAGAGGAACCTTCATCATCAACGGAACCGAGCGCGTCGTCATCAATCAGCTGGCGCGCTCCGCGGGTATTTACTTCAACAGGGGAGAGGGGGCCGGCCACGATGCCTGCTCGGCGAAATTGATCCCGGATCGCGGGGCCTGGCTGGACTTTTCGTTGGCCTCGGGCGAGATCGTGTCGGTCAACATCGACAACCGCAAGAAGCTCCCCGTCACGCTCCTGTTCAAGGCCTTTGGGGCCGAGAACAACGATTCCATCATCTCCCTTTTCGGAGCGGAGCCGACCTTCATGGAGTTTGGGGATGAGATGCGGGGGAGGCTCTCCGCCGCGGACATCCTGGACCCGGAGGGCAACGTCATCGTGGCCCGCGGGCGTCCCGTTACGCGCGAGGCCCTGGAGACCCTCGCGCGGTTCAATCCTGGAGACCGGGGCGGTATCGACGTGCTGGGGATCGATCCCTCCCTGGCTTTGACGTTGGAAAAGGACGTCACCCAGAGCTCGGATGAGGCGACGCTGGAGATATTTCGCCGACTGCGGCCCAATGAGCCGGCCCGTATCGAAAACGCACGGGAGTATTTGAAGTCCCTTTTCTTCGACCCCCGGCGCTACACTCTGGGACGGGTCGGGCGTTATAAGCTGAACCGCCGTCTGGGGCTCGATATCGATGCGGATATGCGCCTTCTCACCTTAAAGGATCTCGCCGCGATCGTTCGGGAGCTGTTCGCGATGAAGGCCCTGGATAAGAAGAGCGACGATATCGACCACCTGGGCAACCGGCGGGTGCGCTCCATTGGAGAGCTGCTGCAGAACCAGATCCGCATCGGGCTTCTGCGCATGGAACGCATCGCCCGCGAGCGCATGACCACGATGCCGAACCTCAGCACGGCGATGGGCCGCGAGCTGATCAACGTCCGGCCGATCGCCGCCGCACTTCGGGAGTTCTACGGCTCCGGACAGCTGTCCCAGTTCATGGACCAGACCAACCCGCTTGCCGAGGTGACGCACCGACGCCGCCTCTCCGCCCTCGGGCCCGGCGGCCTCAGCAGGGAGCGGGCCGGTTTCGAGGCGCGCGACGTGCACTACACGCACTACGGCCGCGTCTGCCCCATCGAGACCCCCGAAGGACCGAACATCGGGCTGGTGTCGTCCCTGACCACCTATGCCCGTCTAAACGAGCACGGCTTCCTCATCACCCCGCGCCGCAAGGTGAAGAACGGCAGACTGACGAAGGACATCGAGTTTTTGTCCGCGGACGACGAGGACAATTATCATATCGCCATGGCCAATACTCCTCTGGAGGAGGATGGGGTGACGATCGCGGGCACGGATTGTCCGACCCGTCACCAGGACGACATCGACACGATCCCCGTCGACCAGGTGGACTACATGGACGTCTCTCCCAAGCAGATCGTCTCCTCCTCGACGGCGCTGATCCCGTTCCTGGAGCATGACGACGCCAACCGGGCCCTCATGGGGTCCAACATGCAGCGTCAGGCCGTTCCCCTGCTTTTGCCCGAGGCCCCCGTCGTGGGGACCGGGATCGAGCACCGCATCGCCAAGGACTCGGGATCCTGCGTCGTGGCTGTGGAGGCGGGGGAGGTGCGCTGGGTGGACTCCGAGCGCATCGAGATTCGCTCCAAGAAGGGCAACGTGCGCGTCTACAACCTCATCAAGTTCCGCCGCTCCAACCAGTGTACGGTGATTCATCAGCGTCCTCTGGTCTCCAAGGGCGACACCGTGGAGAAGGGGGAGATCATCGCCGACGGCCAGGCCGTGGACAACGGCGAGCTGGCGTTGGGGCAAAACGTCCTCGTCGCCTTCGTCCCCTGGGAGGGCTACAACTTCGAGGACGCGATCCTGCTGAGCGAGAACCTGGTCAAGGAGGACAAGTTCTCGTCGATGCACATCGAGGAATACGAGATCGATGCCCGGGAGACGAAATTGGGGCCGGAGGAGATCACCCGCGACATTCCAAACGTCGGCGAGGACATGCTGCGCAACCTCGACGACACGGGAATCATCCGAATCGGGGCCGAGGTTAACTCGGGCGACATCCTGGTGGGGAAGGTGACGCCCAAGGGCGAGTCGGACCAGACCCCCGAGGAGAAGCTGCTGCGCGCCATCTTCGGGGAGAAGGCACGGGAGGTCCGGGACAACTCCCTGAAGCTGCCCCACGGTTCCAGGGGCAAGGTCGTCGCCGTCAAACAGATGGAGCGCAAGGACAACCCCGAGGCGCTCGGCCCCGGAGTCATCCGCACGGTCAAGGTCTATGTGGCGCAGTGGCGTAAGATAACAGTGGGGGACAAGATGGCGGGACGGCACGGCAACAAGGGCGTGGTGAGCCGCATCCTGCCCGTCGAGGATATGCCCTATCTTCCCGATGGGACGCCCGTCGACGTGGTTCTGAACCCCCTGGGCGTTCCCAGCCGCATGAACCTGGGGCAGGTGCTCGAGACCATCATGGGCTTCGTCGCCGTGCACAACGGATGGCACGTCGCCACACCGGTCTTCGAGGGGGCTCAGGAGCAGGAGATCTTCGAGAACATGAAGGAGCTGGCGACGCGGAAATATCCCGACCTCACCGAGGACGGCATGATCGCGCTCCGGGATGGGCGCACGGGTGAGCTCATGGAGAAGAAGGTCACGATCGGCTGCATGTACATGCTGAAGCTGATTCACCTCGTGGACGACAAGATCCACGCCCGATCCACGGGACCCTACAGCCTGATCACCCAGCAGCCCCTGGGCGGCAAGGCTCAGTTCGGCGGCCAGCGATTTGGGGAGATGGAGGTCTGGGCGCTCGAGGGATACGGCGCGGCCAACGTGCTGCAGGAGATGCTGACCGTGAAGTCGGACGATATCCGAGGGCGGGACAAGACCTATGAACGCATCGTCAAGGGACAGAGCCTCGTGAAGCCCGGAGTTCCCGAGAGCTTCCGGGTCCTGGTCAAGGAACTGCAGGGTTTGGGGTTGGATGTCGAGGTTCAGTACGACGACGGATCGGTCGGCGGAATGACGCTGGACGACGACGATGAGGAGCGGGGCGCCTACGCGGCCGTCCGGTCCGCATCTCCGTCGATCTTCGATGAGGATTCCCCGGCGCCGGGCGACGTGCGCGTGGATGACTCCGAGGATCAGGGCGATATCTTCGATGTACTGGATCCCTTCACGGAGGAAAAGGAAGCCCTCTCGGAGGGACTGTCGTTGGTTGAGGATGTGGCTGGGGATGAAGAAGGAGACTGACGGGATATGGCGCGAAAAGAGATAGTCGGCGTCAGGATCAAGCTGGCGACGCCGGAGCGTATCCGCGAGATATCGAGCGGCGAGGTCAAGAAGCCCGAGACCATCAACTACCGCACGCTGCGCCCGGAAAAGGACGGGCTTTTCTGCGAACGCATCTTCGGGCCGACGCGCAGCTACGAGTGCGCCTGCGGCAAATACAAGCGCAGCGGCCCCAAATTCCGGGGCATCATCTGCGACCGCTGCGGGATGGCCGCCGCCGATGACGCGCAGGCCGCGGTTGCGCTGCCA
>NZ_CALIAA010000014.1 GCF_938040765.1 uncultured Fretibacterium sp. | reverse complement strand
ATGAAAAGGCCCCTCGGAATATTCCGAGGGGCCTCGCCGGACGATACGGACTTCACGCCTCCGCCGGCGCGCCGCCGGGCGACGGTTTCCCCCGCCGCCGGCCCCACCACAGGCGGACCGCCCAGCAGACGCGATAGGCCGCGGGCACGGAGAGGAGCGCCAGCAGTCCGCCGGCGACCAGCCCCCCGACGGCAACGACCGCGATGGGCGCGCGCATCTCCGAGCCGCGGCCCGACGAGAGCATCAGCGGCAGCAGGGAGACGACGGAGGTGACGACGGCCATGACCAGGGACTTGAAGCGCACCCGGCAGGCGGTCTCGACGGCCTCGTAGGGGTGCTTCCCCCCGAGCCTCAGGACCTCGGCGTAGTCCACGACGACGATGGCGTTGTTGACCACCATCCCCACAAGCATGATCATGCCGATCAGGGAGAAGATCGAGATGTTGACCCCCGCCATCAGCATGGCGGGCACGACCCCGATCATCGCCATGGGCACCGTGAACAGGATGACCGCGGCGTAGAGCCAGGACTCCAGGATCGCCGCCACCACGATGTAGGTCACGACGATGGCGATGATCATCGTCCGGATCAGCTCGGCGAAGTTCTCCGCCATGTCCTCGCTCTCGCCGCCGAAGGTGACCTCGACCCCATCGGGCAGCTTCATCCCGGAGACGAGCTCCCGCATCCTGGCGTTGCCCTCGCCCGACGTGATGAACCGTACGTTGCCCGTCACCACGACGGTGCGCCGGCGTTCGATGCGGCGGATCTCCGTCGGCGCGTCGCTCCAGACCACGTCGGCCATCTCGTCCAGGGGGACCAGCCCGTAGCCCGTCATGATCGGCAGCGCCGACACCGTGTAGATGTCCCCCGCCTTCTCGCGGTCCAGGCGCGCCTTGATGTCGTACTCGAAGCCGCCCTGGCGGAACTTGCCCGCGTCGGCCCCGATCAGGTAGCCCCTGACGATGCCCGACAGGTCCGAGATGTTGAGCCCCAGCGGGGTCAGCCTCCAGCGGATGGGGAGCACCCGGAGCTCCGGCTTGCCCATCTCCATCGAGAGGCTCAGGTCGCGCACGCCGGGGACGCTGCGCCCGCGGCTGCGGATCTCCTCCGCAACGGCGTAAAGGGTCAGGAGATCGTCCCCATTGACGCGGATCTCAATCGGGTTGCCGAAGCCGACACGGGTCGCCGTGGTCGTCGTCTCCACGCCCTCCAGCGTCGCCAGAAAGGGACGAATTTTGTCCGCGACGGACTGGGTCGAGGGACGCTCGGGGTCCTCCTTCAGGTAGACGGCGACCGAAGCCTTGAAAATAGCCGTCTCGCGCTTGGAGGCGCCCACCGTGGAGACCACGTCGCGGATCCAGCGTTTTTCCTCCATCGTGGAGATGAACGCCTCCACCCGCCGCACCATCTCCTCCGTCCGCCCCAGGGAGGCGCTGTTGTCCAGCGTCAGGCTGATGGTGATCGTCCCGTCGTCCGTTGTGGGAAGGAACTCCGAGCCGATGAACCCGCCGAGCCGAAGCGAGCCCCAGGTCAGCAGGAGCGTCAGGATCACGGCGATCAGCGGAAACCGCATCGCCCCGCGCAGCAGAAGGAGAAAGAGGTCCTGGAACCCCTCGAAGAGCCAATTCCACCAGCCCGTGAGGATGCGGCCCAAAAGAGGCGTCTCCGCGCTTCCCGGGCGGATGCGCGCCGCCAGGCAGGGCGTCACGGTCATGGTGACCCACAGGGAGAAGAGCGTGGCGTACACGATCGTCACCGCGTAGGGCTTCAGGAACTGCCCGGCGATGCTGGACATCAGGGCGACGGGCATGAACACGCCCAGGTTCGTCAGCACGCCCGCCAGAACGGAGACGGAGATCTCCACGGTCCCCTCCTCCGCGGCCTCGAAGGGCGCGTACCCCATGTCCCGGTAGCGGTAGATGTTCTGGATGATCAGGATGGAGTTCATGACGAGGGTTCCCATGGAAAGGGCCAGGCCCAGGGAGCTCATGAGGTTTAGGGTGTAGCCGTGCATCTGCATGGGGACGAAGGTCGCCATGAAGGCGACGGGCATGGAGACGGCCACGATGAAGGTGGCCGACAGGCGCCCCAAGAACAGGTAGATGACCAGCGCCGTCAGCAGGATGCCCACGCCGGTGTCGCGGATGACGTTCTTGACCGAGGTCTCGATGTAGCCGGTGTCGTCGTAGGTGTAGTTCATCCTGAAGTCGGGAAGTGATTTCATCGCATCGTCCAGAATGCGCTTGATCGCCTTTCCCGCCTCCACGACGTCGGCGTTGGCGCGCGGACTGACCCGCATCTGAACGACCTCGTGCCCGTTGGCCCGGGCCAGGGACCGGACGTCCTCCTCGCCGTCCACCACCTTGCCCAGGAGGGACAGCGGAACGGGCTGACCGTTCGCGGTGGGAATCAGGATGTCCTCCAGCTGCTCCACCTCGTTGAACTCGCCCATCAGGCGCAGGGAGACCTCGTCCTTCTCCTGCGTGACGTATCCCGACGGGTTGGTCTGGTTGTTGGCCGCCACGACCGAGCAGATCCTCTGGTAGGAGACGCCGTAATCGCTCAGCGCAGCGGGGTCCAGGACGATCTGGATCTCACGGTCCCGCCCTCCCACGACGTCCACCTGCCCCACGCCCTCGACGCGCGCGACGAGGGGCTTGATCCGGTCGTCGATGAACTTCTTGGCCTCCTTCTCGGGGAGCTCGGAGGTGAAGGAGGCGATCAGGAAGGGCTGGGCGTTGATGTCGAACTTCATGGAGACCGGCTCGTTCGCGTCCTTGGGGAGGTCCGACACCTTGGCCCTGACCTTGTTGTTGACGTCCACCAGCGCCAGGTCGGGGTTCGTCCCCGCTTCCATCTCGACGGCAAGCATCGACACTCCGTCGTGGGAGTAGCTCGTGATCGTCTTGAGCCCCTCCAAGTCGGAGAGGGCGTCCTCCAGAGGCTTGGACACCAGCTGCTCGATCTCGTTGGGGCCGGCCCCCGTGTAGATCGTCTGGACCAGGATGAACGGCAGCTCGACGCTGGGATAGAGCGTCACCCCCAGGCTCAGGTAGCTGCTGATGCCCAGCAGGACCCAGATGACGACAGAACAGCCCGTGAAGACCGGACGCTGGATGCAGAACCGTATGAAACCTCTCATGAAGGTCCTCGATCCTGAAAAGACAGCCCCTAAAGGGGCCGATCCTCGCCGAAGTCCAGGTTTTTGGAGACCGGGACGCCGTCGTAGAGACTGCGGTTCCCGCTCACGATCAGCTCGTCCCCGACGCTGAGCCCCGAGGTCACGACGACCCTGCCGCCGCGCCCCGAGCCCGTCGTGATCGTCACGCTCCGCGCCACGTCGCCGGAGGCGATGTAGACCGACTGCGCGTTGCCCCTGTAGATCACGACGTCGGACGGGATGACGATGACGTTGTCCTTCTTCTCCACCAGGAAGCGCCCCTCGACGTAGGTCCCGGGCAGCACGCCGGCGTCCTGCTTCAGCCCCACGACCACGGGATACAGCCCCGAACCGCTCTGCGCCTCAGGGCTGACGCGCTTGACCCAGCCGACGCTCCGCGTCCCGTCGACGTAGATATCCACGGAGGTCTGCTTGTTGATGTTGAAGATGTCCTTCTTGGAGACCATCAGCTGCGCCTCCATCTCCGAGGGGTCGACGATGGAGACGAGCGGCTTGCCCATCTCCGCCACCTCGCCCGGCTCCACGTTGCGGGCCGAGACGATCCCGTCGATGCTGGCCTTGAGCTCCGTCCTCAAAAGGGTGGACTGCGAGCTCCTCAGCCCCGCCTCCTCCGACTTCAGGGCCGCATAGGCCTTGTCCACCTCGGCCTGCGAGACGCCGCCCTTCTTCCTCAGCTCGTTCAGGCGCTTGTAGTTCAGCTGGGCCTCGTCGTACCCCGTCCGGCTGGCCTGCGCCTTGGCCGTTCGGTCGGCGGCCAGGAGCGAGACCACGGTCTGCCCCTTCTTCACGTGGTCCCCGACCTGGACGTGGACGGCCTTCACGATCTCCCGCTCGAAGGTCGTGACGTCCTGGGTGCGCACGGCCTTGGCCTGACCGTAATAGCTGCGCCAGCTCTCCCACGAGCCGGGCTTCAGGACCGTCGTGGTGACCGGAAAGCTGATCTTCTCCGCCGCCTCCAGGGACTTCAGGTTGGCCTCATCCTGCGAGAGCCTGGCGTTCACGGCAAGCCACACCGCCCCCCCCGCAAGCGCCAGCAGGAACACCCACAGCACGAACCTCAGCCTGTTCAAATACGACACCAAACGTCTCCACATGCTCCATTCCTCCCCATAAGCGGACGGCGGCCCCTCACGGGGCCAGCATCCTCCGGCTCAGATCGTTCATGGCCTCCAGATACCGGTGGGATATCCGCTCCGCCTCGCCGTCCGCACACGTTCCGCCGCGGCACATCACGCCGAACAGTTCGAGGTTCATCACCTTTCCGACGGCCCATATCAAGCGCTGGATCGTCACGGCCCCCAGATCGTCCCGAACGGCCCCAAGCCTCTGTCCGTTCTCTATGAATCGGGACATAAAACGGATGGGGCGCTCGAACGCCCTCCAGAAGGGATCGTCGAACGACAGGTCGCGCTCGCTCAGAATCATCAGGATGCGCCCGAAGGAGGGGTTCGCCACGAAGAAGGCGACCTCCCTCCGCCGATACGCCCGAACGGCGTCCCAGTACCCCTCCTTCGTCTCGGGGAACTCCAGGTCCTTTATCGCATCCAGGAAGCGCTCTCCGATGTCCTCGATGACCGTACAGAACAGGGCGTCCTTGTTCTCGAAATAGTAATAGACCGCTCCCTTGCTGAGGCCGGAACGCTCTATGATCCTGTTGTAGGAGGCGTTCTGCAGGCCATGCTCGTTGAACTCCTCGATGGCCGCCTCGATCAGCCGCGCCTTTTTGTCGTCCTTCAGCCGTTCCTGCCTGACGATCTTTCTCATCTCCCTCCCGTCCCGACAAATCCAACCGATCCTGAATCCCTCGGCAAACCCTCCGGTTCGACCGACCGGTCTAATTCGCGATGAAGGGATTATACTCCCTTCGTCACAAAAGGCAAGAGGGCGGACACGCCCGAAAAAAAACCTCCCATCCGCACGCGGAATGGGAGGTCGCGAAAGGGACGCCGGCGTTCCCCGCATTCGGATCGGGGCCCTTGCGGCTACAGCTTTCCCTCGCGGATCCACTGGGCCAGGGGGAGCGCGAAATACGTCAGCAGGATGTCCGCTCCCGCCCGGACGAGGCAGACCGCCGCCTCGGAGACGGCGCGCTCCTCGTCCACCCAGCCCCGCTCGGCCGCCGCCTTGATCATGGAGTACTCCCCGCTGACGGAGTACGCGCCCACCGGAACGCAGCTCCGCTCCTTGACCGCGCGGAGCACGTCCAGGTACGGCAGCCCCGGCTTGACCATGATCATGTCCGCGCCCTCGTCCACGTCCAGCTGCACCTCCCTCAGGGCCTCGCGGACGTTGCGGGGATCCATCTGGTAGCCACGCCGGTCCCCGAACGCGGGGGCCGACCCCGCCGCCTCGCGGAAGGGGCCGTAGAACGCCGAGGCGTATTTCACCGCGTAGGACAGGATCAGGGTCTCCTGCAGGCCGGCGGCGTCCAGCGCCGACCGCAGGGCCCCCACCCGGCCGTCCATCATGTCGGACGGCGCCACCACGTCCGCCCCGGCACGGGCCTGCGAGACGGCCGTCCGCGCCAGGAGCTCGAGCGTCGGATCGTTGTCCACGGTCTGGCCCTTCAGCACCCCGCAGTGGCCGTGCGACGTGTACTCACAGAGGCAGACGTCCGCAATCAGCGTCAGGTCGGGAAAGCGCCGCTTCCCCTCGGCCAGCGAGCGCTGGATCACCCCGTTCTCCGCCCACGCCTGACTGCCGGTCTCATCCTTGTGGTCCGGTATGCCGAAGAGCAGCACGCCCCCCAGCCCGGCCTCGGCCGCACGCTCCAGCACGCGCGGCAGCGTGTCCGGGCTGTAGCGCTTCTGCCCCGGCATGGCCGGGATGTCCTCCTCGACGTTCGTCCCCTCGCGGACGAACACGGGATACACAAGCATGGACGGCGAAAGGCGCGTCTCCTTCACCATATCGCGGATGGCGGCCGTGCGCCGCAGCCTTCTGGGCCTTACGATCATCATAACGATCTCCCCTCAAAATAAAAGATAACAGGCGAAGGACATCTCCCCTCGCCACTGTCCGATCCCGTCAGGACACCGCGACCGCCGCCCGGACCGCCGCCTCGACCAGCGCCTCGAGCGTGGCGGACGACGCCGTGGTCACGTTCGCAAACCCCGCCCCGGCGGCGGCACGCGCCGTCTGCTCCCCGATGCAGACGGCCTGGACCCGGGAGCGGTCCCAACCGTCCGGGGCGCACGCAACAAGCCCCCGAACCGTCGAGGCGCTGGTGAAGAGGGCCATATCGAAGTCGGGGGGCGGGGCGCTCCTCGCGTACCGCGTGCGGTAGAGCGCCGCCTCGCGGAAGGGAACGCCCCGGGCCCTCAGGACCTCCGTCAGCTCCGGCGAGCCCGACTCCGCCCGAAAGAGCAGGATGTCCCCCGTTCCCATGCGGTCGGCCAGCCCCTCGGCGAGATGCGCGCCGTCGTATACGTCCGGCATGTAGTCGACGCGAAGCCCGCGCCTGCGCAGCGCGTCCCGCGTCGCGGGGCCGATGGCGGCGACGCGCGCGGCCCCGAGCTCTCGGACGTCGCCGCCGGCGGACGCCAACAGCCCAAAGAACGCCTCGACCCCCGTAACGCTGGTGAACCCCACCCAGCCCGCACCCTCCAGCGGGGGCAGCGGGCCCTTCAGGGGCTCCGTCGCGATGCAGGGGAACTCTATCACCTCGGCCCCCGCATCCCGCAGCATCCGGGAAAGACGCCCCGCACGGCCCCTCGGACGGGTCACGAGCACCCTCACGCCGAAAAGGGGCAGGGCTCCCCGCCAACCGAAGCGTTCGGCGAGCCCCACGACCTCCCCTACGACGAGGACGGCGGGCGGGCGGACGCCCGCGGAACGGGCGAGCTCGGGCAGGGAGGCCAAAGTCCCGGCGACGAGGCGCTGGTGTGCCGTCGTCCCCCGCTCGACCGCCGCTGCGGGTGTGGAGGCGTCCCTGCCGGCCTCCACGAGACGGGAGCAGAGCTCCTCCATCGACCCGACGCCCATGAGGAAGACCAGAGTCCCATCCAGACGGGCCAGAGCCTCGAAGTCCCGGTCCGGCAGGTCCCCGTCCCTCGTATGGGCGGTGACGACGTGCACCGACGACGCGGCGCCCCGATGCGTCACCGGTATCCCGGCGCAGGCCAGGGCGGCGAAAGCCGAGGTCACGCCGGGCACCACCTCGAACGGGATACCGTGGGCCAGAAGCGCCTCGATCTCCTCGCCGCCGCGCCCGAACAGGAACGGGTCCCCGCCCTTGAGGCGGACGACCCTCCTGCCCGCAAGCGCGCGGTCCACCAGGAGCGCCTCGATCTCCCGCTGGGGCACCGGATGGCGTCCCCCCTCCTTGCCGACATCCAACCGCTCGGCCCCCTCGGGAAAGAAGGCGAAGAGCCCGGCGCCCACCAGCCGGTCGAACACCACCACCTCCGCCCGCTCCAGGACCTCCCGGCCCCTCAGCGTCAGCAGCCCCGGATCGCCCGGCCCGGCCCCGACGAGCCAGACCTTTCCCACGGGCTCGTCCTTCCTCCGTTCGCTCCTCATCGTTCCTCCGTCCCCCCATCGTCCCACCGTGTCGCCCTCAGGCGCTCCGCCAGCTCACGGCCCAGGCTCCCCGCCTCCGTCCTGGGACCCGACAGTTTCCCGGTCCGGCGGATCCCCCGCACCTCGTCCGCGTAGAAGCCGGACAGATTCAGGACGTCCCCCTCCACGACGGCATAGGCCGCCACGGGCAGGGCGCACCCGCCGCCCAGCGCCGCGACGAAACTCCGCTCGGCCGCGGCGCAGTCCTCCGCGTCCCGGTCTCGAACGACATCCAGGTACGCGTAGTCCTCCCCCGCCCGCCCCTGACAGGCCAGGATCCCCTGGCCCGCGGCCGGGACCATCTCGTCGGGGGACAGGAGGCGGTCGATCCGCCCCTCCAGCCCCAGACGGCGCAGGCCGACGGCGGCCAGCACCAGCATCGAGAACGGCCTGTTGCCCGACGCATCCGGCTCGTCCAGCTTGCGCAGTCGGGTCTGGATGTTGCCCCGAACGGGCTCGACGGTCCGCCCCGGGAAGAGCGTTGCCAGTTGAAGACGCCGTCGCGCCGAGGAGCATCCGATCGGCCCCGAGCCGTCGTCGGGCACCGTGCTGCCGTCCGCGCCGCGCGGCAGCAGAAGCGCGTCGCGGGGGTCGCCCCGCCGCGAGAGCGCCACCAGCGGCAGGCGCTCGTCCTGCTTCATGGGCAGGTCCTTCAGGCTGTGCACCGCAAGGTCGAGCTCCCCCCGAAGCAGCGCGTCCTCCAGCTCTTGGGTGAACAGTCCCTTGATTCCGAAGGGGTCCGAGGCCTCGGAAAAGGGCTTCATGTTGACGTCCCCCGTGGTCTGCACGGTCACGAGCTCGAACTCCACGTCGGGGTGCCCCGCGCGGACGGCGTCCATGACCAGCCGGGCCTGGGCCTTGGCCAAAGCGCTCCTGCGGCTCCCGACACGAACCCGCCTCAACGCCCTTCCTCCCGGGGCTCCCTCGAATCACGCGCCCGCTCCAGAACGGCCCTCTCCTCCGCAACCCACGATCCCCAGACCGACCGCAGCCGGTCCGAGAGCCGCCGCGTCAGCGCGCACGACAGCCCCGCGCTGGAGACCGACGCCGCCGTCGGCCCCTCGGAGATGAGAGACGGAAAGAAAAAGGTGCTCTCCCCCGCGGCGTCGGCGACGGAGACGGGAATGCCGCGGGCCTGCGCCTCGCGCCCCACCCGTCGGTTGACCTCGCGGTCGTCCGACGCGGCGACGGCAAGCGCGGCCCCGTCCAGGTCCTCCGCCGCAAAGGGACGCCGCAGAAGCTCCGAGTCCGGCGGGAACCCCTCGCGAAAGACGGGGCTCACGGCGCGAATCCTCGCCCCGCACCGCGCGAGGGTCTCCGCCCGGCGGAGCGCCACGGCGCCCCCTCCGACGACGAGCGCGGTCAGCCCCTCGACGTCCCGCATCAGGGGAAAGAACGGCGGGCGCCCCAGGCCCAGCATCCGCCGCGCCCAGAGGACGGCCTCTCCGACCGAGCAGCCCGCATCGTCCGGGCGCGTGATCAGGACCACCCCGGCGCCCGCGGCGCGCGCGCCGGCCAGCTTGGCCTCCATGCCGCCGGGTCCGCCCCCGTCCTTGGTGACCAGGAGCGACGCGCCGGTCATCTCCAACATGGCGCGGTTCAGCTCGGCGGAGAAGGGTCCCTGCATCGCGATGAGGTGCGCGGGGCCGAACCCCAACGCCTCGCAGGCGCGAAGCACCTCCGACGTGGGGAGCACCCGGGCGAAGAGCCGACTGCCGTAGTCCCGCACCGCGGTGAACTCCCGCAGCTCCTTGCTGCCCACCGTCAGCAGGGCCCGCTCCTCCCGCCCATTCAGGAACTCCGCCGCCTCCCGGCAGGAGGCCACGCGGGCCACGACGCCCTCCTCCACGGCGGTGGCGCTACGCAGCACGCGGATCAGGGGCGTTCCCGTGCGCTCGCAGGCCTCCCGGACGTTCCTCGTGACCTCCGCCGCGTAGGGGTGCGTGGCGTCGATCACGCCGACGATGCCCTCCGCGGCGATAAGGTCCGCCATCCCCCCCGCGTCGAGGCGGCCGGCACGCACCGTATCGGCGGATGCGAGGCCCTCCGTCGATTCCCGGGCCAGCTCGGCGCCGTACTCCGTCGCGGTGCAGCAGAGCGCCGGGATCCCGCGCGCCAGGATCTCCCGCGCCTCCGACGTGCCGCCGAACAGCAGGAGCCGCCCGCCGCCTACTCTCATTCCTCCCTCACCCCGAACCGGTATCCCCTGGGCGTCACCATGCGGCCCTCCAGGACGGTGGTGCCGATGTTGCCGACGACGGCCGTGCAGAACATGTCCAGCTCCGCGTCCCGGAGCTGGCCGAGGGTCGTCACGCAGTACCTCTCCTCCTCGCGCCCCACGCTGCGGGCCCAGCCGGCCACGGTCTCCGGCGCCTTGTACCTCAGCAGGATGTCGCAGGCCCACTGGAGGTGCGTCGGCCGTCCGCGGCTCGCGGGATTGTAGAGGCAGACGACGAAGTCCGCCGCGGCAACGGCATCGAGGCGACGTTCGATGAGGTTCCAGGGCGTCAGCAGGTCGCTGAGGCTGATCACGGCAAAGTCGTGCATCAGCGGCGCGCCCAGCAGGGCTGCGGCGCTGTTGGCCGCCGTGACCCCCGGGACGACCTCCACGTCGACCCGGCCCGCCGCGACCTCCAGCATCAGGCCCGCCATCCCGTAGACCCCCGGATCGCCGCTGGAGACCAGCCCCACGGTCCGGCCGGAGAGCGCGAGCTCCAGCGCCTCCCGACACCGTTCGACCTCGGCCTTCATGGGGGAGGCGCGCAGGTCCTTCCCCGGGAAAATCCGGCGGACGAGATCGATGTACGCCCTGTAGCCCAGGATCGTGTCGCAGCGCTCGAGGGCCGCCAGGGCATGGCCCGTCATCTCCTCTTTCCGGCCGGGCCCCAGCCCCACCACATAGATCATCGACGTACCTCCTCAAATTGTGGCCCCGGAGCCCCGGGGCCGCCAAGACCGTCTTCGTGCGCCGGTCTCCTGCGCGCCAGCGCGAAGGTCGTGCCGGGATAGAGGGTCTTGCTCCTCAGCAGGACGCCGTTCCCGGCGGCCAGCACCGCCGCGCGCTCGCAGACGTTGTCCACGCCCGTCGCCAACCGCACCCGCTCCGAGGCGGAGAACCGTCCTGGGACCGCCCTCAGCGCGTCCGCGGGAAACGTCAGGAACGGGACGCTGTAGCGTTCCGCAAGCGCGATCAGGGCCTGCTCGTCCCTCTTGAGGTCTATCGAGGCCACGGCGCAGAGCGACAGGGGCGAGACCCCCGCGCCCTCCAGGAAATCCGCCGCCGCCTTCGCAGCGGCCTCCGGGTCCGAGCCCCTCCGGCACCCCGCCCCGAGCACCAGGCGCCGAGGCCGAAGCCACAGCGTCACGGGCCACGGCGCGGGCTGCTCCTGCTCCGTCACCGCCACCCCGACGGGCCGGCCCTCCAGAATCGCGGACGAGACCTGTTTGACGGCTCCCAGGTTCTCGATGGCGCAGTCATTCTCCACCGCCCACTCGTCCGCCGCAACGAGGCCGTTGACGTCCGTGGCCGTCGTGAGCACCGCAGCTCCGCCCGTCAGGGCCGCGATGCGGCGGGCCAGCGCGTTGGCCCCGCCGATGTGTCCCGACAGGATCGGAACGACGTGCCGGCCTCGCTCGTCCAGCACGAGCACCGCCGGATCCTCCGCCTTGCTCCGCACATGGGGCGCGACGGCCCGCACCGCGATGCCGCAGGCACAGACGAACACCAGGGCCTCCGCATGGGGAAACCAGAGCTCCGCCCAATCGCCCACCGTCCCCTCCAGGGGCTCCGTACCCGGGACGAGGCAGCGGCCGGGCACGAAGGCACGCCCGCCGAGCGCCCCCGCCAGCCGGGCGGCCAGCAGCGCACCCACGCGGGTGAACGCGGCCAGGACGATGCCGCCGGGCTCGCTCAAGGCTCCGCCTTCCCGTGCCGGTACCCGTGCTCGAACGCCGGGTCGTAGAGCTTCGAGAGCTCGTAGGTATCGCCAAGAAACCTGCCCACCAGTACCAGGGCCGTCCGGGTGATCACCTCGGCCTCCGCCGCGTCCGGCAGCGCCGCCAGCGTTCCGCGCAGCACCCGCTCGTCCGGCCAGGACGCCCTGTACACCAGAGCGGCGGGCGTGTCCTCGGGGTATCCGCCCGCGACGAGCTCGGAACAGAGCTTCCTCAGCATCCCCGTGGAGAGGAAGAGGACCATCGACGCGCGGTGGGCCGCCAGCGAACGGATGCCCTCGCGCTCCGGTACGGGCGTGCGGCCCTCCATGCGGCTGATGACGAGCGTCTGGCTCACCCCCGGCAGGGTGTACTCCGCCCCGACCGCGGCGGCGGCGGCGCAGAAGGAGCTGACCCCCGGCACGACCTCGAAGGGGATGCCGCGGACACGAAGGGCGTCCATCTGCTCCCGGATCGCCCCGTAGAGCGAGGGGTCGCCCGTGTGGAGCCGGACGGTCGTCACGCCGCGCCCGTGCCCCTGAACGAGCTTCTCCAGCACCTCGTCCAGCGTCATGGACGCGCTGTCGAAGACCTCGCAACCCTCCGGGACGTAATCCAGAAGCGCGGGGTTCACGAGCGACCCCGCATAGACGACCATCCCCGCCCGGCGCAGGAGCTCCGCGCCCCGCAGGGTGATCAGGTCCGGGGCCCCGGGCCCCGCGCCGACGAAATGAATCATATCGAAATCTCCTTAAACGCCAGAAAAGATAAAAAACGGGGTGCCGGGGAGCTCGCTCCCTGGCTGGGGGCGTACGGAGGTCAGCACCTCGCACAGAGGAGCGTCACCGGGTTCCTGGCCTCCATCAACAATAAACTTCCGCCCAGCGGCCTGGAGGCGCTCACGGCGACCTGGACCGCCTCCAGGTCCCGATACCCCGGCCCGCTCAGGGCCGTCACGGCCTCGCTCAGGGTCCGCAGCGTCACAGCCGAGACGACCACCCGCACCTCCCCCCGGCACGGCAGAAGGGGCAGACGGGCCAGAAGAACGGACAGCTCGCCGCCGCTCCCACCCACGAAGACGTGGGTCGGCCCGGGAAGGGACTCCAGGACGGCCAGGGCATGGCCGGGCCGGATCGTCATGTTGTGGAGCCGGAACTTCTCCCGGTTGCGCTCGAGCAGGGCCACGGCCGCGGAGTCGCACTCCACGGAGCAGACCTCCCCATCGGGACAGGCCAGGGCCGCCGCGACGGAGACGGACCCCGTCCCCGCGCCGATGTCCCAGAGCACGGACTCGGGACCGAGCTCCAGCCGGTCCAGCACGACCGACCGCACCTCCTCCCGCGTCATGGGGACCCCGCCGCGCTCGAAATCCGCATCGCGCGGCCGTCCGAAGGGCGGCGTCCAGGGCGCGGCGTTCCGCACCAGCATCAGGGAGAGCGGGTCGAAGTCCCGGCCGGCCAGGTCGGCGGGCGCCCCGCGCGTCACGCGCTCGTCCGGGTAACTCAAGCGCTCCCCCACCACCGCCTCGACGCGGGTCCCCAGCCCCCCGACGGCCCCGGCCAGGGCCTCGCAGGCCCAGCGAGGCGTCCGGTCCCCCCCGCAGAAGAGCACGGTCAGCCTTCGGCGCTCGACGACGGTCAGGAAACGGGCGGCGGTCAGGGGCCTGCCGTGCCCCGAGAGGATGGCCGCGTCGTCCCACGCCTCGCCAGCGGCGGCACAGAGGCTCTGGAGCGCCCCGATCCCGGGCACGACGCGCACGTTCCGCCCGGGCCAGCGCCTCTTGAGGACCGGGAGCAGGCTGTAGATCCCCGGGTCGCCCGAGACCAACACCGCCACGCTCCCCCGCTCCAGCTCGCGCTCCACCCGGTCGAGCGTCTCGGGGATGCCCTTCAGCAGGACGATGTTGGGGTGTGCGCCCGCGAGGCCCGCGTGGCGGGCCGCGGCCACGACGCAGTCCGCCCGCGCCAGGACGGCCGACGCCGCGGGGGTGAGCTGGTCCGCCGCGCCCGGCCCCACCCCGACCACCCAGAGCTCGCGTTCCGTCATTCGTTCTCCCCCCGTCCTCCGTCTCCGGCCGCGCTGCGGGCCACGTCCGCGGCGTCCGGAGTGCGGCCCAGGATCGCCCCCCCGTTGTCGATGAACGCCGCGGCGATCGGCAAAACGCCGAAGGAGCGGTCGGTACACCGCCTGGCCACGACCGCCGCCAGGGGGTTCCACAGGAACTCCAGCCGTTCCTCCCTCAGAAGCTCCATCGCGTTCTCGGTCGTGCGGCACTCGTAGAGCCTCCGCACGACGGCCCGGTCCGCTCCCGCCAGTGCAGCCTGGGTGCAGAGCGCCTCCAGCCGCCCGTCGGCGACGCGGTTGTGCGTGTTGAACGACCCCGCCGCCACCTTCAGCAGCTTGCCCGGATGCGCGCAGAACAGCCCGCGCCGAAACCCCATCCGCGCCGCCTCGTCCAAAACGTGGCCGGGGTAGTTCCCCGTCTGGATCACGCAGCGGCCCTCGATGCCCCACGCCTTGCGGAGCGCGAGCTCGCCCGTGTTTCCGAAGGTCAGCACCAGGTCCCGGACCCCCAGCGAACGCAGGATGCCGAGCTCGAGGGTCAGCGACTCCAGGATGGACGACTCGTCCATGGGCCGCACGACCCCGGTCGTCCCCAGGATCGATATCCCGCCCTCGATGCCCAGGCGCGGGTTGAAGGTGCGCCTCGCCACCGCCTCCCCCCCGGGCACGGACACCGTGACCCGGACGGCCCGCGCTCCCACGGCGTCCCGGACGGCCCGCTCGATCATCGCGCGCGGCGCCGGGTTGATGGCCGGTTCGCCCGGCGGGACCTTCAGGCCCGGCAGGGTGACCGTCCCCACCCCCGGCCCCGCGGCAAAGGCGATGGGCCCATCCCCATCCTCCAACGCGACCGCCGCGCAGACGGTCATCCCATCCGTGGCGTCGATATCGTCCCCGGCGTCCTTGACCACGCCGCAGCCCCCGTCGGGCAGGGGCAGCACCTTCAGGGAGAACCGCCGGCCCGTCGGCCCCTCCACCTCCACCCGGGGAGGACACGTCCCGGTGAGGGCGCGCATCGCCGCCGCCTTGGCCGCCGCGGCCGCACAGGCGCCCGTCGTCACGCCCTCCCGAAGCTTCCTCCCCCCGGCGTACATCGCCGCACTACGGCTCCATGCCGTAGAGGAGCGCGTTGACCACGGCCGAGGCCACGGGAGACCCGCCCTTGCGCCCCATCGCGGCGATGTACGGAACGTCCGTGGCCACCAGCATCTCCTTGGACTCCACGACGTTGACGAACCCCACGGGGACGCCGACCACCAGCGAGGGGCGGGCCGCCCCCTCGCGGACCAGCTCGCAGAGGCGGATCAGCGCCGTCGGCGCGTTGCCGATGGCGAAGATCGCGTCCGGCGTCTCCGCCACGGCCCTTTCCATGCTCACCACGGCCCGCG
>NZ_CALIAA010000013.1 GCF_938040765.1 uncultured Fretibacterium sp. | reverse complement strand
GCCTGTACAACGCGATCGCGTGGAAGGTCTCGAACGGGAAATACGAGCGTCCTTCCGAGGTGATCGAAGCGCTGCAGAGCGTCTATCCCGACGACGGGCCGTTCAAGGCCGCCTTTGGAGAGAAGGAGCTGCGCACGGGCAACAGCCGCAACAAAAAGGTGGCGCGCTACATTCTCTTCGAGATCGAGCGGCAGTGTTCCGGCCAGGATCTCGATTTCGAGAGCGCCGCCTACACCTTGGAGCACATCCTTCCGGAGCATCCCTCGGAAGCCTGGTCCCACATCGACGAGTCCAGCCAGGAACGCTTTATCTACCGTATCGGCAACATGACGCCGCTCGAAAATAAGCTGAACCGGGCGCTGGGCAACCAGGACTACGCGGAAAAGCGCAAGGTCTATCCGAAAAGCGCGTTTCAGATCACCCGTGCGATCGCCGAGCATTACGAAACCTGGGACGCATCCAGAGTCGAGGCCAGGCAGAACCGCCTCGCGGCTATCGCCGCAGGCATCTGGAAGGTGGATTTCGGAGGTTAGACAGGGGTCCAGGGGAGCCTGCTCCCCTGGACGGGGTATGCATGTTTTTTGGAGGTGCCTGCGATGCTGAATTCTGCCGTCGACATCAACCATGAGCTGAACCATCTGCTCCGCTTTGCCCTGAGCCGCGGGCTGATCGGGCCCTTGGCCGCCAACGTCCTCATCGGGGAGCTGGGGGTAACGGATTTTTCCCCAGAGCCCTGCTTGCAGGAGCGTCCTGAGGAAAATTTCGAGGCTATCCTGACGCCCGCCCCGATTCTGGAGCGTGTCCTGGACTGGGCCGTGGAGGCCGGACTGACCCCGGACATGGCGACGGACCACGACCTGCTGGACACGCGGCTGATGGGGGCTCTCGCGCCTCGCCCGTCGTGGACGGCCGCCACGGAGTACGGCGAGCTGGACATCACCATCAACCTCCCCAAGCCCGAGAAGGACCCCCGCGAGATCGCCCGGGCACGCACCGCCGCGCTGTCCTCCTATCCCTAATGCCTGCTCTGCCGCGAGAACGAGGGGTTTTACGGAAACGCGAACCATCCGGCCCGCCAGAACCTGCGGCTGATCCCGATGGACCTCCGCGGGCGGCATCGGGCCTGCGGGGTAAAGCCGTAGAGGCGATGCTGCGGGCGGAGGTGGGGTGCGTCTTCGAGCAGGTGCTGCATGACAGCGCGGTGTTCAAGCGTGACGCGGAAGGTATGTCCGCCTTCGATCGGTTCGCGGCGGGACTGTGACGGGATGGGGCACGGGAGGGGGGCGCGTATTGCCCCCTTCCCCAAACGGCGCATCGAGTGTATAATAGGCTTCGCGTTTTTGCGGAGACGTGGCC
>NZ_CALIAA010000012.1 GCF_938040765.1 uncultured Fretibacterium sp. | reverse complement strand
GAGATACTATACCATATTTTATGAAAAAATGAAGGGATGCTTATATTTCCGGCAAGGGCCGTCTCTCCTGCGGGGAAGCCGCTAGCCGCATTTCGGGACAATTTTTTCTTTTGTGAAGGAGGCTTTACAGGTTGATCCAGATCGTTCTGGCGGACGACCATAAGCTGTTCCGCGATGGTCTGCGCAAAATTCTGGAGTTGGATCCGGACGTCAAGGTCGTCGGGGAAGCGTCGAACGGAGAGGAGGCGCTTCTGCTGCTTCAGGAACGCAGCCCCGACATCATCCTCTTCGATATCAACATGCCTCGGATGGACGGGATACAGCTGGCCCGCGAGATCAACAGCCGTAAACTGAAGGTCGCCACTATCGCCGTCAGTGCCTACGACGATGAGGATTGTCTGGCGACATTGTCGGCGGAGGGCGTCATGGGGTTCGTCCTCAAGTCCTCCGGCAGAACGGAGCTGATTGCGGCGATACGTGCCACCTATCAGCACGAGTCCTATGTCGATCCCCGGGTCGCGGGCAAGCTGATGACCAGCTTCGCCAAGCGCAAGAACGAGAACGACCTCCTAGGAGAGCTCTCGCCCAGAGAGAAGGTGGTCCTCTACTGGTTGGCCCAGGGCTACAGCAATATCGAGGTGGCCGAAAAGACCGTGCTGTCCGAGAAGACGGTCAAGAATCACGTCAGCCACATGCTGAAGAAGCTGGAGCTCAGGGACCGCACCCAGGCCGCGATTCTCGCGTGGAAGGTCGGGTTCGCCCAAATGAGCCCCGAGGCCATGGGATGTCTCGTCGGTGAGGAGCCCCAGCCGGACCAGTAAAGGATTTCCTCAATCCCATAACCATAAGCCTTTCAATGAGGGGAGGTCTCGGCACGCACTTCTCCGCTCCTCGGATGCGGGGGGCAGAGGAACGGGAAACAGTTCCGAAAGGCCTCCTGAACCAGGCTTTGGGCAACCTTCTCGAACTTTCGATAAGCCTCCAGAAGGGCCTTCCCCTCGGAGGTGAGGGAGGAACTGCCCCCATTCCTGCCGCCCTGCCGACGAAGGATCAGGGGAGCACCCCATTCCTCCTCCATATCGCAAAGGATCTTCCAGCCTTTGCTGTAGGACATCCCCATCCGCTGACAGGCCAGACGCACGGATTGCGCCTCCTCGATGAGGGAGAGCAACTCGGAGGCCCCCGGACCGAAAAAAGGCTTCTTCCGGACCAGACGGAGCCGCAATTCAGGGAAGATCGCGGTCTGAGGGGGGGCAAACGCCCTTTGGGAGGGAAGCACCGCCCCCTCATCCTCGACCTCCAGCCCCGTACAGGAAAGGCCGCTGCCGTTCAGAATTTCGTTCAGCCCGAGATGCTCCTCACTCTCGTCCTTGTTTTTCTTCAGGATCTGGGGAATCATGCTGGAGAAAAGCCGGATCGGATAGCCCTCTCTGCCGCCGCACACCGGCCGGAGCAAAGGAGCGTCGGGCTCGAGGAGCGCAGCGACGGTCTCCGTGGAGAAAAAAGGATAGTCCAAGGTGGAGACCAGGATACGGCTGCATTTATCTTGAAGGTAGACGAGTCCCGTACCGAGAAGCGTGAGGACGGCGGCGCCGGAATCCGGAGCGATACAAAGGACGCTCATGCGAGCCACATGTTTTTGCAGCGCCTCCAGGCAGTCCGGAGGCGTAACCAGCACGATGAGGTCCATCCCTGCCCGAATCAACGTCCTAACCACACGATGTACAGGCGACGGCCGACTGCCCCGTCCCCGGGCCGGCCCACCTGGAAACTCCAATCTCTCCACAATCAGCAACGCTCCAGTTCCCATCCTTTTTCCCTCACCATCTCCCGTAAGAAGCCGTCAGCCCTTTCAGGACATTCATTTCTGGAATGATAGAGCAAAAAAAGGTGCCCGTCAATTTTGCAGACGGCTTTTGCAGGACGGATAATCCGCCCCTGGCCCCATTTCGGAGAAGCGTCGGAGGCATTCCCATAGGCGTTCCGCAACTTCTTGCGCGGAGATGCGCCTTTTCGTTCTCTTCGGCGCTTCCCTCAAGTTTTGTTGCTAAAGCAATGGATTCTCCCGGAGGGGTGCCGTATCCTCTCATTGTCCAGAGGAAAGGGACAGTGCTTTTGCAAAGAGGGGGAAAACACGAAAATGATTCGAAAGATCATCAAAATCGACGAGGATAAGTGCAACGGCTGCGGGCTCTGCGCCGATGCCTGTCATGAAAACGCCATCGCCATCGTGGACGGCAAGGCCAGGCTGATTCGGGACGATTATTGCGACGGACTGGGGAATTGCCTGCCGGCCTGTCCGACCGAGGCGATCTCCTTCGAGGAGCGCGAGGCGGCGCCCTACGACGACGCCGCGGTCAAGGCCCGACAGGAAGAGCTGCGCCGCGAGGCAGGCCACAGGGAAGATAAAAAAGGCGGGGTTGCGGAGTTGTTCAAAATGCCTATTGGGGGCTGCCCCGGCAGCCGGATGAGGGATATCCTTCGGGACAGGGGAAACAGGGAGGAGAATAAACCGAAGGAAGAGAAGAGGGAGGACGGTCCCGCTGCCTCCGCGGACAGCGAGCTGGCGCAGTGGCCGGTTCAGATCAAGCTCATCCCCGTCAACGCTCCCTGTTTTGCGGGAGCCCACCTTTTGATCGCGGCGGACTGCACGGCCTTTGCATGCGGCGATTTCCATCGCCGCTTTATGAGGAAGCGCGTAACGCTGATCGGATGTCCGAAGTTGGACGAGGGGGATTATGCGGAGAAGCTCACGGAGATATTGAGGCAAAACGATATCAAGAGCGTGATGGTTGTACGCATGGAGGTACCCTGCTGCGGCGGGATCGAAAATGCCGTCAAGCAGGCGCTGGCTGCCAGCGGGAAGATGATCCCCTGGCGTGTCGTGGTGGTTACCGTCGATGGACGGGTTCTCGAAGATCAGGAGCTCTAGGGAAGCGCTGATTTCCATATTCTCCACGAGTGAATACGTGATGGTCGAACAATGACAAGCCGAGCGGTTGCTCTTGACTTTTCGACTTTCCCTGATAGAATTAGCTTTCGTTGAGTGAATAATGTTGGGGAATGGTGCAACGGCAGCACGCCTGACTCTGGATCAGGTAATCGGGGTTCGAATCCCTGTTCCCCAGCCACTTTTAATCAAGAAAGATGAATTTGAACTCCTGCTTTAGGCCGTCAAGGTTCAACGTCGGCGAAAGTGGGAGTTTTTATTTCTCGGTTGAAGTATATAGACATAGTTACACGATGGAGATCGACGATGTCTCCGCGCACGGGGATAGGGGATCCGAACGATTGCCAATGCCTTGAATCGAAGTCCCTCGACGGTCGGCAGGGTAGGGTGGCCCCTGCCGCGAGT
>NZ_CALIAA010000011.1 GCF_938040765.1 uncultured Fretibacterium sp. | reverse complement strand
TCACCTGAATTCCTCATGCCTCCATTATCCAAGAGGCTCCTGTCCTGAGGGGGGGGTGACATTCTCTCGGTCCCGCTAAGGGATGACATTATCACAGTCCGGCGACAGGCTTTTCCTTCGGCCTTGACAGCCCATAGGACTTTTGTTAGAGTGAATTTTGGAGTGATCTCAGTTTGGGCCCGGAGGCGGCCCCGTTGTGGAAAGGAGGATCTTCATGCGTTATGCCGTGACGTGATTCGCAGCCGGCGATGCACGGGGTGCATTGTGCCGCTGCGCGGGGTACGCATGGAGGGATCCGGCCTCTCTTTAGGCAAGTCTCGCGGTCGCTCCCGTTCAGGTTTCGGCTCCTTGCGAGTACGAGGCCTGTGGCGAGGACGTCTTCACCGCGATGGTTTTTCCCCTTCCAGGCTGTTCTTTCCCTGCCCCGTTTCGCCCTGCGTTGGCAGGACACATTTTTTCGTTTGCCCCATTGCATAGAGGCGGACGCCGAAAGCCCGGCGGTCGCCGCCGTATGCCGTGCATCCCTGATGGCCCGTACGCCTCCTTCCGCGCAGGCGGCGGGAGGGGGATGCCTATCTCCGTGCGGGTGTACCCCATGCGACGAATCGATTTCATGAAATGACACGAGTGGAGGGCGTATCCCTCCGCGACTGGGAGAGTGAAGTTGGGTGAAGAACGACTGGAACCCGGAGGACGCATCGGGCGGGACGGTCCTGGATAACCTGACCCGGGACCGTCTGGAGGAGCTGGAGAGCGCCCCCAGGACGCCGATGCGCCTTTTTTGCGATTACCTGATCTGTTTTCTGCCCGTCCTGGCCGGCTGCCTGGCCCTGGCGGAGTACCTGTGGGTCCCCAACCTCAAGGGGAATCGAAGCACCCCGACCTACGCGTATTTTCTGGCCGTCCTCATCGTGGCGAGCCTGGCCTTCTTTGCCGCGGCCTTCCGGTCCCGGCGCGTCTTCTATCGTCTCCGCTACAAGGCGCCCTTCTACGCCTTCGTCTTCCTCCTCCTCGCGGGGTACGACATCCTGACCCTCAAACGCGGGACCCTGATGCTGCCCTACTTCCCGTGGGCGGACGAGATCCTCAACGCCGCCTGGCAGGACAGGGCCTACCTCCTGAACTGTACGTTCAACTCCCTCTTCCTGCTCTTCAGCGGCTACTTCGTCGGGGCCGGGCTGGGCCTGGTCACCGGGGTGGCCTGCGGGTACAACCGCGGGGTCGACTACTGGGTGGCGCCGTTCATGAAACTGCTGGGCGCGATCCCCTCCCCGACGTGGATACCCGTCGTGATGGTCGTCGCCTCCTCGCTCTTCGCCGGAAGCGTGTTCATCATCGCGCTCGGCGTGTGGTACTCCCTGACCATCGCCACCATGACGGGCGTCCGCAACATCGACCGCTCCTTCTACGAGGCGGCCAGGACGCTCGGCGCCAAGCCAAGGCACCTGGTCTTCAACGTGGCGCTGCCCTTCGCCCTTCCCAACATCCTCCAGGGGCTCACGCAGGGCATGAGCTCCGCCTGTATGGCCCTGATCGTGGCCGAGATGGTCGGGGTGGAGTCCGGCCTCGGCTGGTACGTCTCCTGGCAGAAGAGCTGGGCGCAGTACGGCAAGATGTACGCCGCCATCATCGTCCTCTGCATCGTGTTCGTGTTCGTCAACTGGGGCCTGAATCGGATCAAACGATGGGTTCTGCGCTGGCAGGAAGGGGTGGTGCAGTGATGGCCGCCGACAGGAACGTCCTCGAACTGCATAAGGTGTACAAGGGGTTTGCGCGCATCGGCACGGACGACGTGACCCACGCGCTGGAGGACATCAACCTCACGGTGACGGACGGGGAGTTCGTGTCCGTCGTGGGGCCGTCCGGGTGCGGGAAGTCCACGATCCTGCGCCTCGTCGCCGGGCTGATCGTCCCCACGAGCGGGACGCTGACCCTGAACGGAGACCCCATCACGGGCCCGGATCCGGAGCGGGGCATGGTCTTTCAGAAGCCGACCCTCTTCCCCTGGCTCACCGTGGAGCAGAACCTGAACTTCAGCCCGCGGATGATGAAGCGGAAGGACGCCCTGAAGGAGGAGGCGGAGCGCCTGCTGGAGCTGGCGGGGCTGACGGAGTTCCGCAACGACTTTCCCCATCAGCTCTCGGGCGGCATGGCCCAGAGGCTGGCCCTGATCCGCACGATGATCAACCACCCCAGGGTCTTCCTGCTGGACGAGCCGCTGGGCGCCCTCGATGCCTTCACCCGCATGAACATGCAGGACGAGCTGCTGAACCTCTGGCAGCGTTCGGGTCACATGATGCTGATGGTGACGCACGACATCGACGAGGCCCTGTACCTGGGGACCCGGGTCGTGGTGATGGCGCCCCGGCCCGGGCGCATCCGCGTGGACATGAAGAACGACATGCCCTACCCGCGAAACCGGACGAGCTCCGCCTTCCTGAAGTTCCGGAAGGACGTCCTGGAGATGCTCGACTTCGGGCATGCGGAGGGGGCGTGATAAGCGGATGGCCGGAAGGAATAACGGCCCGTGTGCGCCTGGGAGAATGGGGAAGCAGCCTGGATTCCAAAAAGAAGTATTTCGGGAGGGGAGTAAGGAACGATGAGCAGAAAGTGGTTTGCGCTGTTGTGCGGCGCTTTGTTTCTGGCGTCCGCCGGCACGGCCCTCGCCATGACGCCGGAGGAGGAGGACGCGGCCTGGAAGAAGGAGCCCGCCTACGGAAGGACCATCCGCATCGGGTACAACGGCGGGCTGTGCACGGGGACTTTGGGCATCACGCAGGTGAAGGGGTTCTACGAGGCCGAGGGGCTGAAGACGGAGATTGTGCGTTATCAGGGGGACACCGTCACGCTTGGAAACGCCCTGGGAACGCACAAGATCGACGTGGCGGGCGGACACATCGCCACCCTCCTGGTCCCCGCGGCCAACGGCGTGCAGATGAAGTTCACCACCGGGATGCACACCGGGTGCAAGTCCCTGTGCGTGCTGAACGACAGCCCGTATAAGACGACCCAAGACCTTGTGGGCAAGACCGTCGCGGTGCCCAGCGGCATCGGTGGCTCGGACCAGAACATCACCATGCGCTTCCTGCTCCGCGACGGCATCGACCCCGTGAACGGCGTCAAGTACAAGGTCACCGATCAGGGGGCCGCGGTCCTGGCCATGCAGAGCGGCGAGATCGAGGCAGGGCTCTTCAGCGATCAGTTCATCCAGAAGTTCCTGAAGGACGGGACGCTTCGTGTCGTCCGCTCGATTACGACGGACGACGACTTCAAGAACGAGACCTGCTGCATCTACGCGGTCGCGAAGGACCTCTGCGAGAACAGCCCCATTACGGTGAAGAAGATGACCCGTGCCCACGAGGCGGCCCGCAGGTGGATCATGGCGAACCGCGAGGACGCCATCAGGCTGATGCTCGAGAACAAGTGGGCATCCGGGGAGTTCGACGATGTTCTGGAGTACTACAACACGCTGGACTACTCCGTGACGGACCAGGTTACGGAGGAGACCCTCATCAAGGTCATTGACGACTACAAGACCTGCGGCATCCTGAACAGGGACTTCGACACCCAGGAGGTCATGGGCAGGGTTTGGGATCGGGTCCTCAGGGACGAACAGCAGTAATGGGATTTTCGGGGCGTCGCCCCGAAGATATTGCGAAAAAATCAGGGAGGAACTTAAATATGGTAAGCAAAAAGTTTTTGAGCGTTCTGTCGGTCTTTGCGCTGGTTCTGACCTCCGCTGCGTCGGCCTTGGCCATGACGCCGGAGGAGGAGGAGGCGGCTTGGAAGAAGGAGCCCGCCTACGGAAAGACCATCCGCATCGGGTATAACGGCGGCCTGTGCCTGGGGACCTTCGGCATCGCGCAGATGAAGGGCTTTTACGAGGCCGAGGGGCTCAAGACCGAGATCACCCGCTATCAGGGCGGCAGCAGCGCCCAGGGCGACGCTATCGGAACGGGGAAGATCGACGTGACGGGCGACCATATCGCCACGCTGCTGATCCCTGCGGTCAACGGGGTGCGCATGAAGTTCACCTCGGGCATCCACACCGGGTGCAAGTCCCTGTGCGTGCTGAACGACGGACCCATCAAGAGCACGAAGGACCTGGTCGGCAAGACCATCTCGGTTCCGGACGGCATCGGCGCCTCCGACCAGAACATCACCATGCGCCTGCTGAGCCGCGACGGCATCGACCCGGTCAAGGACGTCAAGTACAAGGTGGTCGATTCCGGGGCCTCCGTGCTGGCGCTCAAGAGCGGGGAGATCCAGGCCGCGCTGCTGAGCGACCAGTTCATCCAACAGTTCCTGGACGACGGGACGCTGCGCGTCGTGCGGACCATCACGCACGACCCCGATTTCAAGGACGAGTGCTGCTGCATCCACGCCGTCAACCTGGATTTCTACGAGAGCAACCCCATCACGGTGAAGAAGCTGACCCGCGCCCACGAGAAGGCCAAGGAGTGGATCCTGGCCAACCGCGAGGAGGCCGTCAAAGTCCTCCAGGAGAACAACTGGGCCTCCGGAGAACGGGATCTCGTCCAGAAGATCTTCAACACCTTCAATTACGCCATGAGCGACGCGGCGACCGAGGATACCCTGGTCAAGGTCATCGACGACTACAAGAGCTACGGCCTGCTGGACAAGTCCGCCCCCACGAAGGAGATCCTGGACAAGGTCTGGGACCCTGTGCTCCAGGGGAAGTAGCCCGGAGCTCGGGTCCAAGGCGTATCGAGGAGAAACCGTCATGAAAAAAGGAAACGTGTTCGCTGCCGTCATCGTTGTACTTGGTGTCCTCATCGCGGTCCTGCCCTACTGGGGGCCCGCCGCGGTCTGTCCCCTCCCGGAGGGCGGACGCTGGATGAAGTGCCATTGGATGGGGATGGCCGAGCTGGGGGTTGGGGCCCTCGTCGCCCTGCTGGGCGTTCTCATGTTTTTGCAGAAGGACAGGGGCGTCCGCAAGGGGCTCGCCCAGGCCCTGGCCGGCATCTCCGTGCTCGCTGCGGCCCTGCCGGGCGGACTGATCGGGGGCTGCAAGAACCTGCAGATGCCGTGCCAGACCATCTCCATCCCCGTCCTGTACGTGCTGTCCGCCGGGCTGCTGCTGTCGTCGCTTCTGGCCCTGCGCGCCGCTTGCGGAAAGGAATAAGCGAAGATCATGGCAGACAGGGCCATGGGGGAAGGCGCACGGGAATCGAGGCCTCTCACCCGCTTTCGCCTCGCCCATCTCAACGTCGCCCACAGCGCCTCGCGGACGAAGAGCCTGGTGTTTCTCGTCGCCCTGCTCTCGTTCGCCCTCTTCACGGGGGGGTATCTGAGCCTGTCGATGGGGCGGGGGATGTCCAGCCTGGCGGACCGTCTTGGCGCCGATGTCCTCGTGCTCCCCTCCGGGACCGAGGGGGAGGTCCGGGGAACGATCCTCAAGGGGAATCCCAGCAAGTTCTACATGCCCTCTTCCATTCTGGGCGACGTGACGGCGACTCCGGGGGTCGCCGCCGCGTCGCCGCAGCTCTTCCTCGCGACGCTCTCGGCCGGGTGCTGCAACTTTGCCATCCAGCTCATCGGCTTCGACCCGGAGACGGACTTCAACATACGGCCCTGGGTGGCCCGACAGATCCAGGGCAGCCTGGAATCCTGCGATATCGTCGTGGGCGCCAACATCGTGGCCCGGGAGGGGGAGACGCTGCTCTTCTTCGGGGAGACTTTTCGGGTGGCCGCGCGCCTCGAACGGACGGGGATGGGGTTCGACAACTCCGCCTTCGTCACGGTGGAGACGGCTCGGCGCCTGATGCAGAACGAGAGGTTTCGGCTGAATTACCCCGAGGTCAACGACCCGACGACGATATCGAGCGTCATGGTGCGCGTCGATGAAAAGTCCGACGCGGCGGAAGTCGCTCAGGAGCTGCGCCGTCGCCTCAAGGGCAGCGGCGTGACGGCCATGAGCTCCGTGGACGTTGTCCGGGGGGTGGCCGAGAAATTCAAGTCGATGCGCGTCTACGCTCTGCTGCTCTCGATCATTCTCTGGGGCGTCTCCTTCTTCGTGCTGAAGCTGGTCTTCACGGTACTGATGAACGAGCGCAAGAGCGAGTTCGCGCTTCTGCGGGTCATGGGCGCTCCGCGGGGCTACCTCGGTGGCCTGGTCCTGTCCGAGGCGTTCCTTGTCAGCCTCTTCGGCGCCGCCCTGGGGACGGCATCGGGCGCTTTTTTGTGCATCGTGTTCGACCGGGTGCTGAGCGTCTCCCTGGACATGCCGTTCCTCAACCCCTCTCCGATGCAGTTCTTTTTGCTCGCACTCGGGAGTCTTCTGCTGGCGCTGCTCACGGGGCCGGCGGCCGGGTGGGGCTTCGCGCGGCGCCTGAGCCGGGAGGAGACGCTGACGCTCCTGCGGGCAAACCGATAGGATGGGATCGACGATGACATCATCAAAAAAACTGTTGGAGGCAAGGGGGCTGACGAAGCGCTTCCCCCGCGGGACGGGGGACTTCTGCGCCGTCGATCGCGTCGACTTTGCCCTCTGCGAGGGGGACTTCGGGCACATCGTGGGACGGTCGGGCAGCGGGAAGTCGACCCTCGTGAACCTGCTGTCCGGCCTCCTGACGCCTTTTTCGGGGGAGACCTTTTTCGACGGCGCCCCGCTTCCTTACGGGGACGACGCCGCGATGGCGCGCCTGCGGAACGAACGGATCGGCTACGTTCCGCAGGACTCCCGCCTCCTTCCGCACCTCTCCGTGTGGGACAACGTCCGCCTTCCCCTTTACCTGGATGGGGGGGGCCCGGATGGAGGCGCGCCGAAGCAGGACAAGGCCGATGGGGAGCGGCGTGCCCGGGAGCTGCTGGACCGGATGGGGATTGCCGCGCTGGGCGGCGCGTTTCCGCGGGAGCTCTCCGGCGGGGAGGCCCGCCGCGCGATGCTGGCGCGGGCGCTTCTGAAGGGGCCGAGGCTCCTCATCGCGGACGAGCCCACCGCGGACCTGGATGTCCTCACCTCCCACGAGGTCATGGAGGAGATCCGGCGCGTCCACTCCGAGGGGACGACCGTCCTCATGATCACGCACGAACTGGAGCTCCTGAGCTACGGGACAAAAATCTGGACGATGGAGGACGGCCGTCTTGCGGAGGGCCAAAACCTCGTCGTCCCCAAGGGGCGACCGTGATCGAAATCCGGGGCGTCAGGAAATCGTTCGGCCCGATGGAAGTGCTCAAGGGGATCGACCTGGATATCGGCAGGGGCGAGGTCGTCTCCGTCATAGGCCCCTCGGGGACGGGGAAGTCCACCTTTCTGAGATGTCTGAACTACCTCGAGGAGCCCGAGGCGGGGACGATCGCTTTCGAGGACGGCAGGGTCTTCGACTTCTCCCGGTTCGGGAAGGGGCTCGTGCGCGAGCTGCGTTCCCACAGCTCTATGGTCTTCCAGAACTTTTCCCTGTTCGCCAACCTGACGGCGGGGGAGAACGTCGCGCTGCACCTTCGGAGGGTAAAGAAGTGGAGGGGCGACAGGGTGGAGGAGCGGGTCGCGGAGCTTCTGGGGATGATGGGACTGGAGGACAAGCGGGACAGCTACCCGAATCAGTTGTCGGGAGGACAGCAGCAGCGCGTCGCGATAGCCCGTGCGATGGCGATAGAACCGGAGATCATGCTGTTCGACGAGCCGACGTCGTCCCTGGACCCGGAGCTCGTCAAGTACGTCCTCGGGGTCATCCGACGCCTTGCGAACTGTAGGCAGACCATGATCGTCGTAACGCACGAGATGAAGTTCGCCCAGGAAGTGTCGGATAGGGTCGTCTTCATGGATGGAGGGAGGATCCTGGAGGAGGGCAGCCCCGATGAGATATTTGAGCGGCCGAGACATGGGAGGGTCAGGGAATTTCTGGACCTGGTGCGGAAAGATTGAAGCGGAAGTATAAAGGTTGAAGCGGAAATATCGAAAGGGGAAGTTTTGAGATGAGAGGTCTGAGAGCGATGAGAAAGATTGCACTGTGTCTGTCCGTTGCGGTCGTCCTTCTGGCGTCGTGCGCCTATGGGGCCGCGCCCGAAAAAAAGGTTCTGAGGGTCGGCATGGACGGTTCGACGTCGGGCTTTACGGTCCTGAACGACAAGGGGGAGCTGGAGGGCTTCGAGGTGGACGTCTGGAAGGAGATCGCCAAGCGCAACGACTGCGAGGTCGAGTTTGAGCAGATGCCCTTCTCGAGCCTGCTGGGGATGGTCTCGGATGGACGCGTGGATACGGTGGCCAATACCCTGGCCCCGACCGAGAAGCGGAAGGAGGTCTATAATTTCAGCGAACCGTACCTCTACGACGAACAGAACCTGATGTCGGCGCCTTCAATCCAGGCCAAGACCTTCAAGGACCTCGACGGTCTGCGTATAGGAATGGTCCCCGGCTCCGTCGACGAGGAATTCATCGACGGCATCGAGAAGGAGTACCGCCTCTCTAAGGTTGCTAAGGTGTCAGCCTTTATGTACGGGCAGGACAGTATCAATATCATCTACCAAGATGCCCTAAAGAAGCATGAGCGTATCAAGGAGGGAAGCTACTCTGTACTTATAGCTAATCC
>NZ_CALIAA010000010.1 GCF_938040765.1 uncultured Fretibacterium sp. | reverse complement strand
ACCTCATTGCTTTAATCATGTCAAATTGATGAGTAAATATATCCAACTTCAAATCACCCCTCGTATAAATATAAACGTTTTATCCTCATGAACAGGCTTTTTCCCGAGAACAGTCCCAGAAAACCTGCTCGGGCGGTTGATTATAGCACTTCACCCTCCGGGTGCTGAGCCCGGCCCACGAGGTCCTCGTCGTCGCCTTCTTGCGTGCGATACGGTCCAACCTGCCTGGGGGACTGCAGGACATGGCCGTTCTCGTCCATCGCCCAGGCCTCGATCGGGAGCGTACCGTAACGCACGTGGCGTTTACCTGTGTAGACGATAATCAAAAAAACAAATCATATGTATATGTGGAGAACAGGAGTTCTTTTTCCCGTGCTCTTTTTTGTGTTCCGTCGGGATCCGCCCCTTCCTGCGGTACAATAGCCTGTTGGAGGGGGCTGGATAAAGTGCAGGGATCTTCCCGTATGGTGCGCCACGCCATGCTGATGATGGCGGGAACGCTGGTGAGCCGGGTGTTGGGCCTGGCCCGAGAGGTCCTCGTCGCCGCCTTCTTCGGCGCGACGCGGAGCCTCGATGCCTTCAACGTCGCCTACACGCTGGCCAACCTGGCCCGGCAGCTCGTGGCGGAGGGGGCCCTGTCGGCGGCGTTCGTCCCCGTCTTCTCCCAGGCGCTCCAGGAGAGCCGGGAGCGCGCTCTCTCCCTGGGGCGGCAGGCCATGAGCGTCCTGATCGCGGCCTCGGGGCTCGTGACGCTCGCCGGCATCGGTCTGGCACCGGTCCTGACGCATATCATGGCGCCCGGGTTCGATGCGGAGACCGCGGCGCTCGCCACCGGGCTGACGCGCTGGATGTTTCCCTTCCTGATCCTCATCTCCCTGGCCGCCCTGACGATGGGCGCGCTGAACAGCATGGGGTCCTTTTTCATGCCCGCCCTGGCCCCCGCGCTCAGCAACCTGACCTTCATCGCCGCCGCACCGTTCCTCGCCGCCCGGTGGGGCGTCTACGGACTGTCCACCGCCGTGCTCTGCGGTGGGGCGGTGCACTTCGTGAGCCAGTGGCTCTGGGGCTTCCGCCTCGGCGCCCCTCTGCTGCCGGGGCGTCCGAACCTTGGGGACCCCGACCTGCGCCGGATG
>NZ_CALIAA010000009.1 GCF_938040765.1 uncultured Fretibacterium sp. | reverse complement strand
CAAAAGCTATAACTAAATGATTCTTGGCGGAGAGGGTGGGATTCGAACCCACGGTCCCTTTCAGAATCACTGGTTTTCAAGACCAGCTCCTTAAACCACTCGGACACCTCTCCGGATGTTGATAAAATTGGTGACCCATCGGAGATTCGAACTCCGGACACCTTGATTAAAAGTCAAGTGCTCTACCACCTGAGCTAATGGGTCACAATGGCTGGGGTAGCGGGACTCGAACCTGCGAAATCACGGAGTCAAAGTCCGTTGCCTTAACCACTTGGCTATACCCCAAAAGCATGACTTCTAGTTCGTCTACTTAACCAAACAAAATCTAAAAATGGTGAGCCCACAGGGATTCGAACCCCGGACACACGGCTTAGAAGGCCGTTGCTCTATCCAACTGAGCTATGGACCCACACCTTAGTTTAAACAGCAATAATGCTTTTGGAGAAACCTTAGCCACTTGGCTAAGGTAACTCTCAAAAAATGGAGCGGATGATGAGAATCGAACTCACGTCATCAGCTTGGAAGGCTGAGGTTCTACCATTGTACCACATCCGCATATATAAAGGTCTTACCTTGGAGCGGAAGACGGGATTCGAACCCGTGACCCTCGCCTTGGCAAGGCGATGCTCTACCCCTGAGCCACTTCCGCAAAACTATTAAATTTGGTGGAGGAGAGTGGATTCGAACCACTGTAGACTCAGTCAACGGATTTACAGTCCGCCCCCTTTAGCCTCTCGGGCACTCCTCCGGATTTGGAGCTGGCAGAGGGACTTGAACCCCCGACCTGCTGATTACAAATCAGCTGCTCTACCAACTGAGCTACGCCGGCAAATTGTCCATCAGCCTCATCGCAGTACGACCAAGAATTCTACAGAGAGTCAGGGGTTCTGTCAAGTATCCCGGAGGAATTCGGAAGTCCGTTTTCGTAGAGGCCCGTTTCCGTCAGCACCCGGGGGACGCTTCTGTCGTGGGGTTCCATCGGAATGGAGTCCCGAACGAGGCGCTCCGGGCAGACCAGTATCGCCGTGCCGCGGTACTCCAAGAGGAAACGGTCATAAAAGCCGCCCCCCTTCCCCAGCCTGAGGCCGGAATGGCTGCAGCTCAGGCAGGGGATGACGGCAAAGTCCACCTCGTCCGTGCCTATCAAAGGCGTTTCCCGCGTGGGTTCCGGAATGCCGTAGGCCCCGGGCGCCAACCGGCTCATGGCATCGATCTGCCGCAGCTCCATCACCCCCATGCGAAGGCACAGGGGTACGCAGAGCCGTTTTCCGTCGTGCAGCGCGTTCTCCAGAAATGTACGGGTATCGATCTCCCGGCCGGTCCCGACGAAACAGAATACCGTCCGCGCAGACAGGTACTCCGGCATGGCCGCCAGCCGGGCGCAGATCGCCCCGCTGGTCTGCGCCCAGTAGGCATCGGGCAATTCCACCTCGGCCTCACGGATAGTTTTCCGCAAAAGCCGCTTTTCCTCCTGGATAGTCATGGACAAATCCTCCTCTTCCTTTCCGCCTCGTCCGCAGCTCCCGATTTATCCCCACCGAAGCGGGACAAAGGTCAGAGCGTGGAGCGCAGCTGGTCCAGGTCGGCGCCCCGGCGCGCCGCGATGATCTCCGCCAGGATGGAGACCGCGATCTCCTCCGGCGTCTCGGCCCGGATCGGCAGGCCGATGGGCTGGTAGATGCGGTCGATCTGATCGGGCGCAACCCCCTCCTCGATCAGCCGCTCGCGCACGAAGGCGATCTTGCGGCGCGACCCGATCATCCCGATGTAGGCGCATTTCCGCCCCTCCAGCAGCTTCACCACCTCGGCGTCCAGCGCGTGCCCGCGCGTTGCGATCACGACAAAGCTCGCCGAATGCAGGGGCAGGCCGCGGTCAAACACCTCGTTCAGCGGGCAGGCCAGCGTCCTTCCCCAGGGAATACTCTCCCCGTTGGCGAACTCCGCGCGCTCGTCCCAGGTCAGCACCGGCATCCCCGTGTCGCACACCAACCGGGCCAGCGCACGGCCCACGTGCCCGGCCCCGAAGATCACGACCTCGGGCGACCGTCCGTAACGCTCCAGATACACCATGACGTCACCGCCGCAGACGGCCCCCTCCGGCAAGGCCTTCTCCGCATCGAGGCTCTCCCGGTAGAGCTCCGTGCCCGTCCCCTCGCGCATCATCGCACGGGCCCGTTCGATCACGTGATGCTCGGTGACGCCGCCCCCTATCGTCCCCTCCGTGCTGCCGTCCGGAAGCACCAGCATCGCCGCACCGCGTCCTCGGGGCGTGGAGCCTTGTTCGTCCACCACGGTACAGAGCACCGCTTCCCTCCCCGCCTCCACCAACTCCGTCAAACGCCGCAGCATCGGATAGTCCATTTTTCGGCCCCCCAATTATGCGTACAAGCCGTCCCAATACTCTAAGCTCCCGAAAAGTATAACAAAGGATCGGCCGGATGTCCTCAACGACAGCCGGCCGCAGGCATCCGTACGATTTGCGAAGGGAACCGTTTCTCAACGAAACAACGTGCAATACAAGTCAGTACACGGAGAAACTGAAATCAGACGATCACGCCCGAGGCCGCCAGGACCTCTCCGCCGTAGAGCGCCAGACGCTGTCCCGGCGCCGGAGCGAACTGAGGGGACTGGAACTCGGCCGTCAGCGTCCCCTCGTCGAGGCTCGCGATCCTGCAGGGCGAGAGAGGAGAACGGGAGCGCGTCTTGCCCATGAGGACCGTGTCCCGCCCCAGAAGCTCCGGCGCCAGCACGTTGGGGCGCTTCGCCGTTACGACCGTCCGGAACGCGGCCTCCTTCGGCCCCACGACGAGGGCATTATGGGGAACGTCCAGCCTCAGGACGTAGAGCGGGTGCGGCGCGGCAATCCCCAAACCCTGCCGCTGCCCCAGGGTATAGCGGGACAGCCCCTTGTGCCGTCCCAACAGCGCGCCCGAGAGGTCCCGGATCGGCCCCGGCCCGTCGTCCCCGACCCGCTCCCGATAGTCCGTCCCCGCCAGAAAGCAGACCTCCATGCTGTCGGGCCTGTCAGCGACGGTCAGCCCCGCATCGCGCGCGATCTCCCGGACCTTCGGCTTGGTCAGCTCCCCCAGGGGAAAACGGACGCGGTGCAGGCGGGCGCGGTCCACGTCGCAGAGGAAATAGCTCTGGTCCCGCCCCTCATCCAGGGCCCGGGCCAGCCGCGCTCCCGACGGCGTGAGGAGGATGCGCGCATAGTGCCCCGTGGCGACGGGGACGCGGGCGTCCCCCGCCCACTCGGCGGCGGCGTCCATCAGCAGGCCGAACTTGATGGACCGATTGCAGTCCACACAGGGGTTGGGCGTCCTCCCCTCACGATAGTCACGCAGAAAGGGCGCGATCACCCGTGCCCGGAACGTCTCCCCGGCATCCAGGATCCGGTGCGGAATGCCCAGCACCCCGGCCATCCGCGCGGCGGATGCGCCCGCCTCGACCGGGGGACCGTTCCCAGCCTCGCCGGGGCCGCCCCAGACGCCCGGGATACGGAGCGTCAGGCCCAGCACCCTCCACCCCTCCTGCAGGAGCAGAAGCGCCGCAACGCTGCTGTCCACGCCGCCGCTCATCAGCAGGACGATCGTTCGGCCCCCGGCCATGTCGCCCATCGAAGGAGGCCGCTCCTACTTCAAACTCTGCACGACCTTCTCGGTCAGCACCCGGCCCTTCTCGGCGGTGGAGAGGACGGCCCGCATCATGGAGCCGCGCGCGCCGCGCTCCAGCTCGGCGACCCCCTCGATCGTCATGCCGCCCGGCGTGCAGATGTCGTCCCGAAGGGCCGACGGCGCCCGGCCGGAATCCATCGCCAGCCGGGCCGCGCCCAACACCGCCGCCGCCGCCCCCTTGTAGGCGATCTCCTTGGGCAGCCCCGCCTGAATGCCGCCCATCGCGGCGGCCTCCAGCAACGACAGGAAGAACGCCGGGCCGGCGCCCGTCAGGGATGTGAGGGCATCCAGATTCCTCTCCTCGGTCAGCTCGGCAGACCCCACGAGGGAGAAGAGCCCGACGAGCCCGGTCCTCTCCTCCTCCGAACAGGAGCCCGAGGGCGCGACCCCCGTGAAGGAGGCGTTCATCGCCGCACAGATGTTCGGCATCGCACGGGCCCAGCGCGCCGTCGGGGCCGTCCTCTCCAGCAGCTCCAGGGGCACGGCCGCGGCCAGGGAGACGCAGAGCTTCCCATCGAGCAGAGGAGCGACCTCCCCCACGACGCTCAGGGTCAGGTGCGGCTTGACCGCGAACATCACGACCTGTCCCTGCGAGGCGGCACGGGCGTTGTCCGATATCAGGGCGACCCCATCCGCCTCGAGATGGCGTCGTCGCTCCGGATGGGGCACCGACGCCGTGACCTCGCAGCCGGCCCTCGCCAGCCCACGGGCGACCGCGCCGCCCAACGCGCCGGCCCCGATGATGGAGAGACGCAAATCCTTCAGTTCCATGCCTCAATCCCCCTCTTTCCCCTGCCGGCCGGGGCGCCCCCTGCGCCACTCGAACATCCCCAGGGCGGCCGCCACGCTGGCGTTGAGCGAGCCTACGCCCCCCTGGATGGGGATGCGCAGCCGCTGATCGCATCTCTCGCCCACGAGGCGGGAGAGCCCATCGCCCTCCGCCCCGACGACCAGGGCCAGCCGTGCGGGGAGCGCGTCATCCCACAGGGACTCCACGGCCCCCCCGTCCAGCCCCACGACCCAGAAACCGGCCGCCTGGAGCTGTTCCAGGGTCCGCACGATGTTGACGACCGGGATCATGGGAAGGCGGAGCGCAGCGCCCGCGCTGGTCTTCACCACCGTTCCCCCGGGCAGCGCCGAACGACGGCGGGAGTAGACCACGGCCGACGCGCCCGACGCCTCCGCCGATCTCACGACGGCCCCCAGGTTGTGCGGGTCCTCGATATGGTCCAGCACGACGATCAGGGCGGACTCGGCCCCGGCCCCGGCCCCGGAGAGCCCCTTCAAAAAGGGCTCCAGCTCCACGGGCTCCGTCTCCATCACGCGGCAGGCCACGCCCTGATGTCGCACGTCGGGACACAGCTTGTCCAGCGCCTCGGGCGCGACCATCTGATAGACCACCCGGCCCGCCCGCGCGGCGTCCACCAGCTCGTCCAGAAACGGAGGACGGACGTTGTTGGCGATCAGCAGCCGGGTGCAGCGGGAGGGGGAACCCTTCACCAGATCCAGCACCGGCTGGCGGCCCCAGCATACGTCGTCGGGCGGAACCGGACGCTCCGCCGGCTCCTTCCTCCAGGGCCTGGCCGCCATGGGGCGCCCGCCGCGGGCCGCCCCGGCTCCGTGAACCTCGCGCCTGCCGCGAGGCCGGTTTCCGTCCCCTCCCCTTTTTCCGTCGAACCTACCCGGCATGCCTCAGCTCTCCTTTACTCTTGTTGGACTCGATCTCTTCCATGTATTCCCTGAGGAAGCGGGCGGTGTACCCCTCGCCCCTCGCCGCCACCCTCTCCGGCGTCCCCTGGGCCACGACGCGCCCGCCGCCGTCGCCGCCCTCCGGGCCGAGGTCGATGATATGGTCGGCCGAGAGCAGAACGTCCAGGTTGTGCTCGATGAACACGACCGTGCTGCCCTGATCCACGATGCGGTGCACGATCTCCAGCAGCTTGCGCACGTCGGTGTAGAAGAGCCCCGTCGTGGGCTCGTCCAGCAGGTAGAGCGTCCGCCCTCCGAACCGCTTGGCCAGCTCCTTGGAGAGCTTGACCCTCTGCGCCTCTCCTCCCGACAGGGTGAGGGCCGACTGTCCCAGGCGGATGTAGCCCAACCCCGCGTCCTGGATCAGACGCAATTTGCCCGCGATCCTCGGGATGTCCGCGAAGAAGGCCACGGCCTCGTTCACCGTCATCGCCAGGACGTCGGCGATGGATTTCCCCTTGAACCGGACCTCCAGCGTCTCATGATTGTAGCGCGTGCCGCCGCACACCTCGCAGTCCACGTAGATGTCCGGCAGGAAGAGC
>NZ_CALIAA010000008.1 GCF_938040765.1 uncultured Fretibacterium sp. | reverse complement strand
GAGCTTTTTCCTCAAAACAGGCAAGCTGGGGTACCACCGGGAGGCTTCATAGATAAAATCAACATTTCCTAAAGCAATATATTACACCGAAGGCCCAGGTGCGACCCTGGGCCTCGGAGAAACAAAACGCTGACGATCTCCTACTCCGTGAAGACGGTCTGCTCGGTGATGTCCGTCTGGAGGGCCTTCAGTGCCCTCTCGACGAGACGACGGCGCAGAGCCTTCTCCTCCTCGGGCGTACGGGTCGGGTCGCCGAGAGGATGGGGAATGGCGATCGTCGGGACGATCCGGTTTGCGCCGACCGTCAGGGAGATGGGGACGATCGTGCACATGTGTACCACGGGCAGCTTGCGCTCGATTTCCTTCAGCATCGATGCACCGCATCGAGTACAGGTGCCTCAGGTCGAGGTGAGGATGACCGCGGTCACGCCGTCGGCCACCAGCTTGTCGGCGATCTCCGCGCCGAACCGCTTGGCGCTGGCGACGGCCGTACCGTTTCCGACGGTGGTGTAGAACTTGTTGTGCAGCTTCTTGATGACGCCTTCCTTCTCCATGTCGCGCAGGACGTCGACGGGAATGACCCGGTCCGCGTCCTGATCGGCGTAGGTGGCGTCGTAGCCGCCGTGGGCCGTGCAGTACTTGTCGGAGGTCAGGTCGTTCACGCCGGTGATGTCGTACTCGCCGTACTTGCTGGCGCTGGACGCCTCGATGTGGTCGGGGTTGCCCTTCGGGACGATGCCGCCCGACGTCACGATGGCGATGACGGCATTCTTCATGTCCTTGACGGCGGGCTGGGGAGGCACGCGGTCGAAGACCGGCATCTTGTACTCGGTCTCGAACGGCTCGCCCTTCAGCTTGGCGACGAACATCTCGACGCAGCGGTCGGCCGCCAGCTTGTCGTAGAACATGTTCTTGCGGACGCCGCGCTCAATGTAACCTTCCTCGGCGGGCTTGCCCAGCTTCTCCTTCTTCAGGAGCTTCAGGACCAGCTTGGCCATGGCCGGGATGGCCTTTCTCATGCCTACCGCGCTGTCGGGGGTCTCCACGATATAGGCGGCCTTCTTGTACATCTCGACGCCGGGGTTCTCCGGGTACATGCCGCTGACAACGGGAATTCCCAGCTGCTTGGAGACAGCCTCGCACATGGCGCCGCACGCGGTCCCGTAACGGCCGGCGTTGAACGCAGGCCCCGCCACGAAGGCGTCCGGCTTGTATTTTTTGATCATCTCGATGATCTCAGCGCTCGCCTTCTCCATGTTGGTCGCGAAGTAGGAGTCACCGCAGACGACTGTTGCCACAATTTCGGCGTCGGCTCCCAGAGCCCCCTTCAGGGCCATGCCGGGGCCGACGACGCCCTCTCGAATTTCGGGCTTATAGTCGGCTTTTTCCTCGCCGCCTATATTTGCGTAGAATTGGTTTATATAATGAACGACCCGAAACGCCATTGATATCCCACCTTTCCGTATTTTGGATTTACAGCCTCAAAAGGGTCAATCCACAACGTCCTTGCTGAACTGATCGCGAATGCCCTTAACCGCTGCAGCCAACCCATCCGGGTCGAGCACCATCTCCATCATGCTGATCTGCTCTTCCCACGCGGCGGGATCGCACTCTGCGCGAATGACGGGGTCGAAAATATGATATACGGGGAGTCCCAACGAGACTCCGGCGAGCGGGCCTGCATAAGTCGGATCGCCGTTGCTGACGGTCTCGGCATAGATCTCCGCGCCCTCGGCGTCGGAGGAGCCAAGAATGACGATGCAATCGGTTCCGTACTTCTCACCAGCATCCTTGACGCGCTGCTGGTTCTGCAGGTCCATCGCCCCTGCGGCGGTTCAGACAAAACACTCGGTCGCCGAGAAGATGATCTCGGCACCGCTGTCCTTCAAACATGCCTCCATGGCGGGGCCGGGAACGCCGTCGCGCTCACCGAGAAGCAGCAGCTTCTTGCCTGCCAGTTTGCCCATGTTTGACACCTTCCTTTCTTGATTTTTCTTACTCTTAAATTTTTCAGGAACCCTGTTCCCGATTCCGTTTCGTTTGGATCCGGTACGGATTACGAAGCCTGTTTCCGTTGCAAAATCGGTTCCTGAGCTCTCGCTCAGATCGTGTAGGCGCCCAGCTTCGTGTAGCCCAGCTCGCTGGTGGCGCCGGTGATGGCCTGAAGCTCCACCGTGATGGTGCCGTCGTCGGCCAGAGAACCCTGCCAGCCGCCCGCGATGACATGGGCCATCTCGGGGAAGCCGATGACCTTGTCCATCGGGGGCAGGACGATGACCTCGTTGGCGTTGCCCGCCGTGACGCAGGCGTTGCCCTCGGGGCAGGAGTCGGCCAGGGACTGGCTCGCGCCGTCCTGTCCGGCGTACTCGTCCGTCAGCAGCGCGGTCTTGATACCTAGGCGCTCCGCCTTCCAGCAGTTCATCACCAGGTCGGCGTCGGGGTTGCCGAAGCCCTCCTCCGTGATGACCACGCCGTCAAGCCCGAACATGGAGGCCAGCTTGGTGGCGTAGGTGGAGCTGCGGCGCTTGTCGGCCAGGGTGACGTTCTCGTTGGTGACGATGCAGGCCACGAAGTTGAAGTCCTTGCCGTGGCGCCTCAGCATGTCCGCGATGACGGGGTTGTTCTGGTGGACGTAGGTGCTGTTCTTGTCGCAGGCGGAGACGCAGTTGCCCGACGTGATGGCGCCGTCCATGACCTCGAGCGGCGAGATAACCGTCGGCAGGATCTTCTTGACGTCCACGCCGTAGAGATAGGTGTCGTGCAGCAGGCCCTGCGTCTGGAGCATGTAGATGTACCCCACCTTGGGCAGCCCGGGGTGAGCGGCCATGCCGTCGCGGAAGTTCGCGAACTCGTGGACGTCCACCTTCTCGGCCTTGACCCCGGCCTCGGCGCAGCAGCGGGCCAGATAGGCCGCGGCCTTCTGCCCCGCGACGCGGCAGGCCTTCTCGTAGTCGTGCTTGTCCATCTCGGGATCGGACGGCTCCAGCACGAGGACGACGTTGCAGGTCTTGGAGTAGGGCGTGTACTCCGCACCGGGGCCGGACATATCGATGATGCCCTCCTGGAAGCGCACCAGCTTGCCCGCCGTCAGGACGGCCGCCCCCGTCAGCACGAGGGTCTTGCCCTCGCCGACGGTCTCGACATCGCTCAGGATGCCCGGGAAGACCTGCCCCTTGCCCTCGATCTTCCAACGGGGCTCAAGCACGTCCTTAACCGGAATGATGCGGGTCTTTTCCCCCGGCATGGCCAGGTCGACATCCAGGTTCTTGCCCAGGAGAGGATCCTCGGCTATCAGGTCGAGCAGCTCCTTTTTGTTGACGGTCAGCGTCCCGTCCGCATAGCCGGTCTTATCCCCGAACTTCAGCTTCTTGACAAAAACTCTGTGAAGTTCCAGCTTCATTCTCTTTCCTCCTTTTCTTCATGATGCGTATAGAGATGACATCCCCCTCATGGGGATTCCCGCCTCGACGGCTCGAAGCGTCGCATAACGCTCTTTCGCCGACCGCGCGGGCGCCGCGGGCCCGTCCCGCCCTGAAAAGCCGGAGCGCCCCGCCCGTGCTCCGGCCCTTGGAGTCAGGCACGGGCAAAAGGCCGCAGAGAATCGGGCGCTCTCCTCCGGCCGCCTTCCGTTACCCGATCAGCTCCTTGACCTTGGCCTCGATGTTCTCGGCCGTGGCGTCGGTGCCGCCAAGGCGGGCCACCTCCGCGCCGTCCTTGTAGAACAGGATCGTCGGCAGGCTCATGACCTTGAAGTTGATGGCCACGCGCTTGTTCGTGGACGTATCCACCTTGCAGAACTTGGCCTTGCCCTCGTACTTCTCGGCGATTTCCATGTACTTGGGCATCAGGGCCATGCAGGGTCCGCATGCGGGACCCCAGAAGTCCATGACGACCACACCGCTGGCCTGCTTCACCTCGGCGTCGCAGTTCTCCTTCGTCAACTCGACAGGCATTGTGCATTCACCTCCTTTAATTTGAACTATGGGTAAGCAATACGGCGGGCGGCAGTGCCGAATGACGCGACAACATGCCGTACCGCTCCAGACTTTCCCTCATCAACTCACTGTCGATGAAGGCGTAATCCGCACGGGTCGGTTCGTCCAGGTTCTCGGGAAGGAGCATGCGATCCTCGCAGCTCTTGTATACGGCCACCGCATTTTCGATGAGAGACAGGGACTCCAGGTCCACGAGCGCTCCCGGGAACTCCTGGATGAGGACGGAGCGAAAAGGCTGCTGGTAGGGTCTGAGGTTGCCGCAGAGCGGATGGGTGAGAAGGCGCCCGCCAAGGTGTACGGAGCTTCGGACGGACACGAGAACATCCAAAGACGACCCCTTTACGAAACGCCCGTTTCGGACGATCCGCGAGAGCTCTTCGTTGTTGGTGATGAGCACGGTGTTGTTCTGCATCGACTACCCCTCCGGACCTTCTGCATTCTGTCGCCGGTCTCTCCTTCATGAAAAGGAAACGTACAGCTTCAGAGTCCTGTCCGGATACGATCCTTTGGCCTGAGAGTTTCCGTGTCTCGAGCACTTGCCCCTTCGGCGCCCCGCCGGGAGTTCCTCCCCGCATGGGTCTCTCTCATATCCTTCTTTCAGGGTTGCGACTTTCTTCAAACTACCGCAATGTAAATTATATAGGAGTTGTCCGGGCCGTCAAGCCGGAAAAAGGCGGAGCGCCGGGGGCCGGTTCCTGGCGTTTCCCTCGCCCCCCGTTTGTCCCCGGGGCTGCCTGACGTGCCGCACGGTGTATAATCAAGAGCAATGCAATGAAAACGGAGGCGCGTTGAACGCGTCGTGCCCCGTGCCGCGGCGGCGCAGGGCAAGTTCGAAAAGGAGGATGTCGATGTGAGAAAAGGCTTCTTGTTGGCAGTTGCGCTTGTGGCTTTTCTGTTCCCCTCCGGCGCCGGGGCGGCGGAAAAGGTGTGGAGTAATAGTGTCCCGGACAGCGTGTGGAGCGACGGCGCCAACTGGGTCCCCGCCGGGGTGCCGGCTTCGGTGGACCACGTGGTGATCGGCAGGTCCAAGACCATAGTGGGGATCACTAATGCAGCCTTCGCGGGGGGGCTCCTGCTGAGCCCGGACGTTTCCCTCGATATCAGAGCCGGTCATAACTTGACGCTGGGAAGCGGGGATGCCGCGGTCAACATCGAGCTGGAGGGCAATGCCGAAATCCGGACTGTAGGGGCGTCGGCGCTGGCTTTTGATGCCGTTAATCGCCTGAATCTGAACGTTCCCTCGAGTGCTAGGCTGAAGCTGGGCAAGATGAGCGCTCCGGCGGCGGTGCATCAAAGCGGCGGGATCGTGCAGCTGACGGGAACCGTCACTGCAGCTGCAGGGGGAACCGTTTGGCATGTGAACGGTGGTCTGCTCCACGTCAAAAAGAACGATGCCTTTTCCGGCAACATGACCGTCAAGGTCGCGGCCGGCAAAGAAGTGCAGTTCGAGAAGGGGGCCGATGCCGATGCCGGTTTTGATTTCGCCGCGGGCAGCTCGATTGCCAGCTTGGACGTGGCCGATGCCACTGCGCTCCTGCCTGCGCTGAAGCTCGATTCGCTGACCGGCGACGTGATGTTGAAGCTGATCAATGTCCCGGCGGCCCTGGCCCCGGGGGATGTCTTGCGGGTGATCGACTGTGATTCGCCCATCCCGGCGGCGGCGCAGGTCCGTTTGGATCCTGCGAGTGCTGCCAAGTACGAAATCCAGCTCAGCGGGGACCGGCGGAGCGTGATGATTGGGACGCGGGCCGTCGCCTCGGCCGACGTTGTCGTCTTCACCCCGCCCACGGACACCCTGGCCAGCAGGGAGTATGAGCCGGGGGTCCCCTTTGCCGCCTCCTTCGACGTCACGTCTTCCGCAGGGCAGGCTTTGACAGTGACGACCATTCCCGGCAGTTCCCTCCCGGTATGGCTGGGATACGTTGTGACGCCGAAAGGCGGGGTCTCGAGCGATGTGACGGTCACCCTCTCCGGTACGCCGGACGCTACTGTCAGCGGGGATATCCCGCTGGGCTTCCGGGCCTCGACGGCGACGGCCAGTGCCGACATGACTTACACTATCGTGAAGAAGGGCTCCGGGGGGGCTCCCGGCCCGAACCCGAACCCGAGGCCGGGGCAGCCTGGCCCCCTCCCCAGACCGAACCCCGGTGATCCGCTCCTGCCCGACCCGAACCGGAAGTCGCGCAGCGGCGGCGGCGGATGCGATGCGGGACTTGCGGGCATCGTTGCTCTTTTGGCGCTGCTCCCGCTCCGGAGCAGGCGCAGAAAGTAGGGACGGCAGCGTCTTTGCCGGATTTTTCTCACGGGCGGCCCTTTTGGGCCGCCCGTTCGTTTCTCCTGCCCCGGAGGTCCCCTGCGGTTCTTCGCCAAGGGAGGACGGCGTGCGTCCCGGTTTGAGGGATAATGGACGGAGAGCATGGGGCAGGCCGCGAAGCGGCCGGGGCCCGCAACGAGAAGCGGACCGATGGTCCGCATCGACGGTCTGCATCGATTCTGGGAGGTGTTTCGTTTGAGCCTGGAGTTTCCTTCGAGCTCGAGGAGGTATGGCGTCGCGGTCGTCCAGCTGGACACCGGCAGCGACAAGGCGGGCAACCTGGAGCGGGTTTCCCGGTACATCGACGAGGCGGCGGAGAGGGGAGCCCGTCTGATCTCCCTGCCCGAGGTCATGAACTTCATCGGCGAGCCCGGCGATGGCGCCGAGGCGGAGCCCATACCGGGGCCGACCGCGGAGCTCCTGATGGAGAAGGCCAGGCGGCACAGGGTCCACATCCACGGCGGGAGCTTCGCCGAGCTCAACCCGGAGGGAGGGCGTCCTTTCAACACCACCGTAATGATCGACGCGCACGGGGCCATCGTGGCGCGCTACCGCAAGCTCCACACCTTCGACGTGACGCTGCCGGACGGCACGGTGTGCCGGGAGTCCGCCCGCGTGCACCCGGGTAACGAGATCGTGACGGCCGAGACGGAGCTGGGGAGGCTGGGGTTCGCCGTCTGCTACGACATTCGTTTCCCCGAGCTCTTTCGGCTGCTGGCCCTGGAGGGCGCGCAGGTGCTCTTCACCCCGGCGAACTTCACCCTCCCCACGGGAAAGGACCATTGGGAGCCCCTGTTGCGGGCCCGCGCGATCGAGAACGGCTGTTACGTCGTCGCGGCGGCGCAGATCGGTCGGAAGCCGCGCTTCGTCGCCTACGGCGGCAGCATGGTGATCGATCCCTGGGGGACGGTGATCGCGCGGGCCCGCGAGACGCCGGGCGTGACCCTCGCGGAGATCGATCTCGACTTCCAGGAGGAGGTCCGGGCCAGGATCCCCTCGCTCCGAAACCGGCGTCCCGACGTCTACGAGCTTCGAAGGCGCCAGGCGGGCGCATCGTAGCACCTTTCAGGGGACGTGCCGCCGCCCCTGCCCGGTAAACTCATGCCCTGCCGCTGCGTTTTGCGATGCGGCGGCGGCATGATGGGCGATCCCCGCGGGACGGTGGTCGCGCGGGCCCAGGAGACGCCGGGCGTGCCCCTTGGCGTCCCGACGTCTCCTGGGCTTCGAGGGCGCCAGGTTGGCGCGGGAGGGAGGAGGCCGTCACGCGAGGAAACCGTTGATGATCTCCTCCTCCGCCTGCTGTTCGGTCAGCCCGAGCGTCATCAGCTTGATCAGCTGTTCGCCGGCGATCTTCCCGATCGCTGCCTCGTGCAGCAGCGACGCATCCACGTGGTGCGCCTCGAGGGAGGGCACGGCGAGGATCGTCCCCTCGTCCATGATGATGGAGTCGCATTCCGTATGGCCGCTGCATGGGGCGTTCCCCACGATGCAGGCGTCGAATTTCTGGTAGGACCTGTCCCTGGCGATGGAACGCGAGACGATGTCGGCGCTGCCGCCCTCCTCCTGGAGGACGACCTTGTAGGTGCTGATCGCATGCTGATCTCCATGGGTCATCAGGCGTTCGCGCACCACGAGGCGCGCATTTTTCTTCAGCTCGGCGATGGTCGTGCGGTCCGTGGAGTCGACGCCCTTTATCTGCACCATCTCCATCTCCATGGAGCTTCCGTCCTCCAGGTACGCCTCCGTCACCGGGTTCAGGATGCGCCTGCCCGCGCCCTCCCCCGAGCCGTAATGCTTCTCGACGTACTTCACCTTCGCGTTTCTGCCAACGTAAAACCGGTGGATGCCGTCGTGTTCCGAGTCCCGATTGCCGCAATTATCGATGCCGCATCCGGCGACGATGGTCACGTCGCTGTTTTCGCCGATGAAAAAGTCGTTGTGCACCGTATCCTTCAGCCCGCTTTCGGAGAGGGCCACCGGGATGTAGACGCTTTCGCGCGTGGTGCCGGGCTTGATGCGGATGTCGATCCCGCTGCCGTCCTCCTTCGAGACGATGTCGATGTTCTCCGTGCTGTTTCTTCCCGCAAGCCCTCCATCGGCGCGGAAATTATAGGCTCCCGCAGGGATGCCGAAAAGGTCCGCCACCTCGTGGATCAGGCGCTTCTGCACCTCGGTCAGATTCGCCATCAGACGTCCCTCCTCAATCTGTTGCACGTGCCCTGTGCCGACTCCGTACCGATGAGGTCCGGAAAGATATCCGCTCTCGCACCGTGCCGGACTATCGCTCCGTCGGCAAGGACCGCGATCTCGTCCGCGATGTTCAGGATGCGTTCCTGATGGGATATGATGATCATGGAGCTGTTCCGGATATTCCTTCTCATGGACTCGAAGATGCGGATGAGATTTTGGAAGCTCCAGAGGTCGATCCCCGCCTCCGGCTCGTCGAATACCGTCAGGCGGGAGTGCCTGGCGAGGACGGTGGCGATCTCGATGCGCTTGAGTTCCCCGCCGGACAGGGACGCGTTGACCTCCCTCTGGATATAGTCCTGGGCGCAGAGCCCGACCTCCGAGAGGTAGTCGCAGGCCTCCGAGACGGACAGGTCCCTTCCGGCCGCGAGCCTCAGCAGCGTGACGACCCTGATCCCCTTGAACCGCACCGGCTGCTGGAAGGCGAAACCCATCCCCTTCCTGGCGCGCTCCGTTATCCCCAGGTCCGTGATGTCGGACCCGTCCAGAAAGATCCGGCCCTCGGTCGGCCTCTCGATTCCGACGATCAGCTTGGCGAGCGTGGACTTCCCGCTGCCGTTCGGGCCGGTGACGACGACGAAGGTGTTGTCGTTCACGACAAGATTCAAGCCGTGGATGATCTCCTTTTTGACGCCGTCATTTTCGACCGAAAAAGATAGGTTCCTCAACTCCAGCATGACCGCACCCCCCTGCGCGCTGGCTTTGCGCCGTTCCCCCGTGATGTGCCATGGCCCCCGTTTATGAAAGCAGGGCCCTTGCCAAGCCCGGAATCTCGGCATAGTCGGCCTCGCCGGGATTCCACAGGGACCGCACGTTCTCCTCGACGACCGTAAAGCCGGCCTCCTTCAATTTCTGCTGCAGGAGCTTGACGCCCTCCCCGCTCCAGCCGTGGCACCCGAACGCCGCGGCCTTCTTGTTCCTGAACTTGAGCTGTTTCAGGAACTCCAGCCACCCCGCCATGGAGGACAGGTAGCTGTTGCTGACGGTGGGGGAGCCCACGGCGATGGCCCTGGACTTGAACACCTCGGTCATCACCTCGTTCTTGTCGGCCTTCGAGATGTTGAACACCTTGACCACCGTCTCGGGGCTTTGGGCGTGGAGCTCCTGGGCGATGGCGTGCGCCAGCTTCGCCGTCCCCTCCCACATGGTGTCGTAGGCGACCGTGACCTGATCCTCCTGGTAGGCGTCGGCCCAGGCCGCATACTTTTCCACGATCCGCGCCGGCGCCTCGGCCCAGATGGCTCCGTGGGAGGGCGCTATCATCTCGATGGAAGGTTGTACCCGCCGATCTCCGCCAGCTTCTTCGTCACCATGGGGGAGAAGGGGGTCAGGATGTTGGCGTAGTACTTCATGGCCTCCTTCCAGAGCAGGCATGGATCGGCCTTGCCGTCGAAGAGCTCCTCCACCGCGTAGTGCTGGCCGAAGGCGTCGTTGGAGAAGAGGATGTTGTCGCCGGTCAGAAAGGTGGCCATGGAATCGGGCCAATGGAGCATCGGCATCTCCACGAACACCAGGCTCTTGCCGTTGCCGATCTCCAGGGTGTCCTTGGTCTTCACGACCCGGAAATTCCAGCCGCGCTTTCCGAACTGCCCCTCCAGGCTTTTGACGGCATTGGCGGTACAGAAGATGGGCGTCTCCGGGATTTTTTCCATCAATGTGACGAGGGAGCCGGAATGGTCGCACTCCCCGTGATTCGCCACGATGAAGTCGATCTTCTTCAGGTCGATCTCCCGCTCCAGATTCTCCACGAACTCGTCGCTGTGCGGCACCCATACCGTATCGATGAGGACGGTCTTCTCCTCCTCGATAAGATAGGCGTTCTGGCTGGAGCCGTTTTTGATGGAGTAGTCGTCCCCATGAAACTTCTCCAGCTCCCAATCGATATACCCGACCCAGCTCACGTTGCCTTTGACATGCTTTCTCATCGTTTCCCCCTCTGAATTGCTCCGGCGGAACGACCGACGATGGCTTCCGCCATGCCGATACGGCCGCCGCCGGCGATACCCCGCCCCGGCCTCTGCCCTTTCATCCCCGTTTGGCCGAGGGGCCGGGAGATCCTGAAGCGGCGCACGTTCCGCGGCCGATACGGAGCTCCCGGCGTCCGTTCGCATCCAGGGCAACGCCCCCCGGCATCGCCCTCCGTTTACTCGAGGACCAGGAGCAGCGCCATCTTGAATTTGCCGTCCGCCTTGACGTAGTGCAGCCCGTTCTTCTCGAACCTGAAATTCTCCCCTGCACGGATGGGGTACTCCTTCCCCTCGTATCCGATGATCGCCTTGCCGTCCAGGGCGAAAACCAGCGCCTCGCCCGGCGCGGAATGCTCGGACAACCCCGTGCCCTCGTCGAAGCTCATCACCACGAACTTCAGCTTGGGATTGCTCAGGATGTCCATGTTGACGATCTTGCCCTCCTGATACGGGATCAGGTCCTTCAGTGCAAAAACTTCCTTGTCCTTCAGAATGGGGTTCATGACGGTCTCCTTTCTCAACAATACCTCGACGTACACGCCCTCCGTATCGGCCTTGATGCCCACGGGCGTTCCGACGGGGGTCACGTAACACTGCCCCGCGTCGAGCGGAATCTCCTTTCCGGCCAGGATTCGCAGGGCGCCGTGGACGGCCAGCCAAATCTTGTGGACCGGATAGCTCTCGGGGCTGATATCCGTCCCCTCCGCCATGGAAAAGACAAGAGTGTCCCGGATAATCTCGCCAGATATGGTGCAGCCGGGAAAAGCCGGGTTCTCCGCCGCAAGGATGAAAGTGCCAGCCTTCATAATACACCTCCCGCTTGTGATTTATGACAAGGGAAGTATAATATGAAATCAATAAGAAGTCTGTATCTCAGGATACGAACCTGTATGAAAAAAGGCGGAGAACTGTCGGACAGGACAGGGGCGTCCGGGAACGGGGGACGTGATGGATTATTCTGCGCTCGAGAAGTGCCGGCTCTTTCGCGGACTCTCCGCGGAGGAGATCGAGAGGGGCATTGGGGACATCCCGTGCCATGTGAAACGCTACGAGGAGGGGGAGACCATCTGCCCCCTCATGGCGAAGGCCGACCAGGTGGGCATCATCCTGAGGGGAAGCGCGCAGTCGCACCAGCTGCATCCCAATGGAGACCAGATCAACTTTACCGTCCGCCAGGCGGGGGACATCATCGGCCCTGCGGCCGTGTTCTCCCGCATGCAGCAGTACCCCTTGGAAGTGAGGGCGTTGGAGCCGACGGAGGTATTGACGTTCGAAAGAACCGGGATCCTCCGTCTGCTCCACGGCGACATCCGTGTGATGGAGAACTTCATCTCGGAGCTGGCGTCCGCGAACTTCCTCCTTCAGCAGCGGCTGGAGCTCATGACCTACAGCGCCATCCGTCAGAAGATCGCGTTTTATCTCCTGATGGGCTCCCCGCAAGCCGGTACGGACAGGGTTCGCGTTCCGGGGTCCATGACGAAGTGGGCGCTGACCCTGAACGTGTCCCGCCCGTCCCTGCATCGGGAGCTGAGGAAGCTGGAGGCCATGGGGTTCGTCCGATACCGGCCTCCCGATATCGAGATTCTGGATGCGGAGGGGCTCAGGAGCACGTTGATGCAGTGACCCCGGCCAACGGGGCGGCACGGCGCTGGCGAAGGCCTCTCCGGTCAATGGCTGCTCCGTAGAGGCGGACTGGGGGCCTCCGGGCGGCACAGATCCGGGTTGAGGCGGCACAGGTGAAGGGCGACGGAGATCTCCACCTGCTTCTCGGGGGAGGAGAGGTCGCCGGTCAGCTCGCAGATCCGCTCGTATCGATAGCGGACGGTGTTGTAGTGAACCTGCAGTTCCCGTGCCGTCTCCCTCTGGTTCCAGCCGCACCGTACCAGTGCCTGGAGCGTTTCGAAAAGCTGCTCGTCCTCCCTCAGGCTGCCCAGGCGGCGCATGCAGAACTTCCGGGCCTCCATGCCGTCGGCGATGGGCGACAGGATGGTGAGGACGCCGAGCTCCTCCCAGAAGTACAGGGCGTTGCCCCCGCAGAAGGGGCGCATGATCTCGATGGCCCTGCGGGCCTCCTCGTAGCTCTCCTCGCAGCCCATGAAATCGGTTTTTTCGTCGCCGCAGCCCACCGTGAGGGTGAAGTCCGTCCAGGAGCGCACCTTCTTCCGGACAACCTCGGCCACGACGCGGAGCCGCGATAGAAAGTCCATGTTCCGTTCCGGTGTTACAAGGAAGATGATGGAGTCGCTCATCGTGGAATAGGGACACTCCCGGAACACGGCCCTCATCTCCTGTTTGCAGAGGGCGTAGATGCGCTGGCGGGATTCCTCGAGCTCCCGCGTCTCACGCTTCGACATCGGCTGTCCGAAGCGTCGCTTGTACTCGTCGATGTCGAAGATGACGCAGCGGACGGAGCCGGACAGATCCCATCCGAATTGGCGTCCCCGGTTCAGGAGCTCCTCGCGGTATCGGATGTTCCGGGTGATCAGGTCCTGTACGAACTCGTCCCGATAGCGGGCCTCCACCTGTCGGGCGGCGATATCCCGCTGGAAGCTGAAGAGCATCGCGGTTTTTGCGTGTTCCAGGACGACGCGCCAGGCACTGCCCTCCGGCCAGCGTTTGAAGATGAAATGGCCGTAGGTTGTGTTGCCCAGCCCGAGCCGCTCGTGGTAGTGCCGGCTCAGGAGCGCCTTTTTCTCCCGTGCGCTCGACACGGGGCTGAAGCCGCCCCTGGCGGCGCAGAAGCAGCGGCCGGAGATGGCATCCAGAAAGCAGACCTCGGTATTCAGAAAGGACATCAGGTTGCGGACGATCCCGTCGGCTCCGCCCCCCTCCGCCACGACTTGGGTGAAGGACCGCAGCACCGACTCGGAGAAGCGGATGCTCTCCACCTCGTCCGTCCTCAGAATGACGATGCGGATGATGTCCGAGTAGGGCAGCTCCAGGGGAAGGCCGAGGATCGGCAGCCCCAGCCACTCGGCCAGGTCCTTGGCGTGAGGGGGAAACTCGCTGAGAAAACGGCCCTTGAACCCCAGCGCCGCCGCCCCCGCCTTGTGCAGGGCCATGACGAGGTCGTCGAAATCGTCCGGCTGGTCGCGGAACTGGTAGCCCGTGGAGAGCAGCAGCTCCCCGCCCCTGAGCCACCGGGCGATGTCCGGAGCCTCCATGACGTTGACGCTCCTGACCGGTCGATCCAGCCCGCCCGCTCCGGCGATCAGCTCGGTCTCGGCGAGTTCCTGGGAGGTCAAGAGTTCTCGGACAGTCAGGGAAATAGCCATCGCCTCCTTGTGAAATCACGATGCGGGGACTTCATGATCGAGTCATTATACAAAACTTTCTGGACGCACGAAAAAGGCGACCCCGAAGGGCCGCCCTGTCCGGCTCGTGTCGGTCGCTATTCCTTCGCCAGGCCGGCCTGGAGCGCTCCCAACCCCTTGCCCGGCTCGATCTTGTAGCCGCACTTCAGGCAGGCGCGCTCGACGGCGGCCATGGCCCCAACCAGGATGTGCTTGTCGATGTTGCCCATGTGCCCGAGCCGGAAGCTCTTGCCGGCGAAACCGGCCAGGCTCCCCGCGGAGTAGATGCCCTCCTCCCCCAGCTTCGCGCGGAAGGCCGCGTCCTCCAGCCCCGAGCCCTCGGGATAGAAGAAGACCGTCAGCGTCGGCGCGCGCATCTCCTTCGGCGCTGCGGGACGGAACCCCAGGGCCTCCATGCCCGCCACGAAGTAGCCGGCCTGACGGATGTGGCGCGCGTAGCGCTCCTCCAGCCCCTCCTCCTTGATGATGCGGACGCTCTCCTTGAGGGCCCAGATCATGTTGACGGGCGGCGTGCCCCAGTACTTGGAGGGATCGTTCATGATGGGGATCCAGCGCTCGAAGTCGGCGTAGGACTCGGGAATCTTCCCCAGGGAGCGGCGCTTCTCGACCGCCTTCCCGCTTGCCCAGAGGATCGCCAGCCCCGGCGCGACGCCGAAGGCCTTCTGGCTGCACGTCAGCAGGACGTCGATGCCCCAGTCCATCCAGGCCTCCGCGCCGGCCGCCGCCGCGACCGCGTCGACGATCAGCATCACGTCGGGGTGCTTCTTCTTCATCATGTCGCAGATCGCCTTGAGGGGGACGACGACGCCCGTGGAGGTGTCCACGTGGGTCACGGTGACGGCGGCGTACTTCTTGGCGGAGAGCGCGGCGTCCATCTGCTCGGGCGTATAGACCGAGCCCCACTCCGCCTTCAGGGTGTCGACGGCAAGGCCCTTGTTCGCGCACATGTCGATGAACCGGTCCCCGAAGAACCCGTGGGAGCAGATCAGGATGGAGTCCCCGCGTTTGGTGACGTTCGAGACCGCCATCTCCATGGCCAGCGTACCGCTGCCCGCGATGACGAAGGCCTCGCCGTCGCAGCGCCACATCGACTTGAGGTCGGCGACCACCCCTTTGAAGTCCGCGACGAACCCCGCGTCCCCAAAGGCCACGGTCTCCCGGGCCATCTGATCCTGGATCGAACGGACCACCGGCGTGGGGCCGGGGATCATTACAAGCTTCGGTGTCTTGATCATCACTGCATTCCTCCCTTTGAATGGTAAAAATCACGAGGCGTGAAAACGAGGCGCGAAAACGAATTGAGATAAAACCAAGCACAAGTACAGAAAACCACAGCAATTACGAGAAATCCCGCAGGATATTCACCGTTCCGCGGCGTAGTAGCCGCAGTCCGCGGATATCCGCGTGCAGGCCTCCAGCAGACGGTCCTTGAGCTCCAGCAGGCGCGTCATATCCCCGCGCACCGTCGGGCACGACACGCTCACCGCCCCGACGACCTTGCCGGAGTAGTCGAAGATCGGCGCTCCGACGCAGACGACGCCCTCCATGTTCTCCTCGAGGTCCAGGGCGTAGCCCTGCTTCCGAATTTCGGCGAACTGCCCGGCGAGCTCCTCCCAGGTCGCGACGCTGAGGCGAGTCCGCCGCTCCGGGGCCGCGGCGTCCATGAGGTAGCGCCGTTCGGGCTCGGGCAGGAAGGCCAGAAGAACCTTCCCGACCGACGTACAGGTGAGGCTGGCGCGCCCTCCGATGCGGGAGTGCAGACGGAGCGACTTCGTTCCCTCGAACTTGTCCACGTAGATGACCTCTCCGTTGTGGTAGACGGCCAGATTGATGACCTCGTTGATGGTGTGTTCTAGGGCCTTGAGGTGCGGACGGGCCTCCGCGCGGAGGTCGATGGACTCGATGAGGTGCGCGCTGAGCTCCACCAGACGATAGCCCAGCCGATACCGCCGGGTCTGGGGGTCCTTACGGACGAAACGATGGGCGGCCAGAGTCGAGAGCATCTTCGACACCGAGGCCTTGTTGATGCCCAGCCGCGCGGATACCTCGCTGACGCCGGCCCCGTCGGGACCGTCGGCCACACATTCGAGTATATTCAGCGCCTTGCCAAGGGACTTGACCCCCTCGCGCTCCTCCGCCAACCTGATACGCCTCCTCCTCCGCCGATTGTCCCAAGTATAGCATCGATATTTTCACAATAAAAAACGATATTTCACGATAAGAAACAAAAATGAGGGATATCGATCGGAAAATCCCTCCGTTTTCCCTTGGCCTTTCCCCGGACTCAGGGCTCGAACCACGTGCCGCGGAGCAGCCGGCGGGCCTCCTCCGTGAGGGGGATCAGGTCCTCGGGGCCGAGCAGGCCGATGTCGAACTTCCGATTCAGGGCCGCAAAATGCTGCAGGCCGAAGGCGATCTTCTTCAGGTAGGAATAGGCCCCGACGGCCCCCGGCGGAATTCGGTCCGCCGCCTCGCCGTAGAGGCCGCGCAGCTCCCCAAGCTCCAGAAAAAGCTCCTCCCGGGTCCCTCCGAACTTCTGCAGATGCTTCGGCACGGAGCCCTCCTCCAGGGATCTCCCCACCTGGTCGCCGACCATGGCTGCGGCCATCGCCGCGCGGCACAACCCGACGGCCTTCACGTAGGGCGCTCCGATGGCCAGGGCCTTGAAAACCTGGTCCTCCCCGGAAAAACCGCCCGTGATCGTCACGAAGGGGATGTATTTCCCCTCCGACTCCAGCTGCCGACACACGCCGACGACGGCGTTTTCGATGCACACCGCGGGCAGGCCCCATTCGTTCATCATCCTGTTCGGGCTGTATCCCGAGCCGCCGCCGGCGCCGTCGAAGGTGACCATGTCGGCCTCCGCGGACGAGGCGATGCGGAGCACGCGCTCGATGTCCCGGCGGTCGTACCCCGCCATCTTGAAATAGACGTTGCGCGCACCCAGCTCCCGAAGTTTGCGGACGCGCCGTGTCAGGGACTCCTCCGTCCACATGGGCAGGCGGTTGTAGGACCAGAAGACGGGGCACGCTCCCCTCTTGGCGGCCTCGGCGACCGCGGGGTCCTCCGGGTCCGGATGGACCAGGAGGCCGTTTTTCTTCTGGGCCATCGCCTTCTCCAATGAGGGCAGGCGAACCGCGGGCTGCGTCCCCTTGGCGCTCTGCCCGAATTTGATCTCGACGGCCCCGGCGCCGCACTGCGTAATGGCATACTCCGCAAGGCCCTGCGCATCGTCCTCCACGTTGCACTGCAGGACGATCTGCCCATAGCCGCGGTCGTAACGGTTGAACGCGTCCAGCATCTCCTTCAGCATCTCGAACCGCACGATCTTGCCGTTCCTGTACTCGACGTGGGGGTCCTTGCTCGGAGATCCCTCGCCGATGACGCACACGGTGCCGGCCATCGCCGCGGCGGAAAAATAGTCCCTCCAGTTCAGCTTGATGATCGCAGGAAGCACGAGGGGCACGTTCAGCCGCACCGGGTTTTTCCCCTCGATGACGCGGTCCAGCTTCACGTTGAAGATGGTCGCCCGGTCCCCGTCCTCCTCGGCTCCCCGGGCCCCGAAGCAGCGCCCGTTGATGTTGAAGATGGAGTAGTCGATGGGGTTGTCCTTCTCGCTGGCGATCTGGTTGTTCCCGGTATTCGTCGGGTAGACCGCGGCCTTCCCCAGTATGGCCGCCAATCCGACCTCGCAGGTCCCCACGCACTCCGCGGTGCAGAACGAACACATTCCCGAACACGGAGTGACCTTCCCGCTGCGCATTTTCGTGTCGTTGAAAGCGGACTCGTTCCTTGGACTGAAAGACATTGCGCACCCCCTCTTTCGGCTTGATCCTCGCCCGTTTTTTGTAAGGTACCCCCAATGCCCCTTACAAAACGTCGCGTTTTCCTGTCATGTCTCATGGGACGGTGGGATGGCCGCCGCTCGGAAAACCGGTGGATGGATCCATGAGTGAGACGGCGGGGTCCCCGGTAAAGAGATGAACGTAAAAGCCCGTTGCGGCGGGCGGAACGGATAAAGACGCGCCTTCGTGGGAGACGAGAGGACGGCGTTTTCGGACCCCGCCCACGGTATCGTGCAGGTCGGCCGAAGTATAGCATCGATATTTTCACAATCAAAAACATTATTTCGTAATAGGAAATAATGGGAGGCCGGAAAACGGTTTCCCGCTAAAATCGTGGGGAGGAAGAGTCCATTACGAAAGGAGATTTTCGAGATGATCCGAGCTTTGCTGGAACATGCGGAACGTTACTATGTCCTTGGGGAGGGCGTGAGGATGGCGCTCGAGTACATTCGGGGGAACGACCTGCTCTCCCTGGCTCCGGGGCGGTATCCGATCGATGGGGACCGTGTGTTCGCCCTGGTCCAGGAACCGACCACCCAATCCAGGGACCGTGCGCCGTTCGAGAACCACAAGCGTCACGCCGATCTTCAGGCGACCCTGAGGGGGGTGGAGTATGTGGGGTACTGCCCCATCGGGAAGCTGACTCCGGAGGGGGATTACAACGCGGAGACGGACGTCCAGCTCTACAGCGGGGAGGGGGACCTGTTGATGCGCAACGACGCCGGGAAGAGTTTCGCCCTGTTCTATCCCGAGGACGGGCACCAGCCCTACGTCACGCTGGGCGACCCTGCGCCGATCAAAAAGGTCGTCGTGCGGATACGAACGGATATGCTGGCCGGAGGACGTGCGTCCTGATATCTCCGGGTTCGCGTGAGTCGGTTGTTGTAAGCATATAAATTCCAGGACGCTTTTTTATGTTTCATTCACAATGATTTCCTTCCCTCGCTTTTCTATACTTTTCACAAACGGAAACGGTACGTTCCCCGAAGCGGCGGCCCTGTCGGGCCGTTATTCGTGGGACGGAGCCGTTTTGCGGCACGGGCCGGGCACGGCCTCGCCGAAAAACTGATGAAGGCGGTGTTTCGCTATGGGTTATCCGAAAGGCAATCTGACGACGCGTGCGGTTGTGAAGCCTTGGAGCTACACGGTGATTCCTCCGGAGGGGCGCGTCAAGAACGTCCTTCCCTTCTTCGAGGGGTTCTCGACCACGATCCTGGCCTCTCCCAAGTACGGTGCCAGCTTCGTGTTCTATATCTCGACCGTCGAGCCGGGCGCCAAGACCACGCGGACCTGGAGCGCGGAGGAGGGGATCGAGACCTTCGTCTATTTCATGGACGGAGAGGGCGAGCTGTCGGTGAAGATCGGCGGGGAGGAGAAGGTCCTGAAGCAGGGCGGCTACGCCTATTCCCCGGCGGGCGTGGGGATGGACTTCGCCAACAAATCCAAGGGAACCATGCGGATCCTCTTCTACAAGCAGCGCTATACGCCCATCGAGGGGCACGCCGCGCGGACGTTCTGGGGCAACGTCAACGACATCCAGGAACGCATCTACGACGATATGGCCAACGTCTTCATCCAGGACCTTCTGCCCACCGACCTGGGCTTCGACATGAACTTCCATATCCTGAGCTTCGAGCCTGCCGGCTGCCATCCCTTTATCGAGACGCACGTTCAGGAGCACGGGGCCTACATGCTCTCGGGCCAGGGCGTCTACATTCTGGGCGACGACTACGTCCAGGTGCAGAAGGAGGACTTCGTCTGGTTCGGGCCCTTCGTGCAGCAGGCCGTCTACGCCACGGGACGCGAACGTCTGTCCTACATCTACTCCAAGGACTTCAACCGGGACGCCGAGATCTGATTTTCGAAAAATCACGGGCATCTGAAAGAAATCACGAATATCCGAGTCTGAAAGGAGACAACGTTTCATGGCCCTGCCGAAGAGCTTCACCCCGTTCCAGATCAAGGACAAACTGGCCGAGACGGGACTGAGGGGAAAAAATTTCGAGTTCCTGACCGACTACACGCGCGAGCAGCTCCAGAGCCTTTTCGAGGCCGGGGAGATGCTGGAGCCCTATTGGCGGTCCAAGCTGAACTTGATGGAGGGCAAGGTGCTGGCGACCCTCTTCTTCCAGCCCAGCACCCGAACGCGCTTCAGCACGGAGGTCGCCATGCTGCGCCTCGGCGGTTCCGTGCTCTCCGAGTCGAACCCCACCACCAGCTCCTCCACGGCCAAGGGCGAGTCGCTGTCGGACTACCTCCGCACGGTGTCCTACTACGCCGACATCATTGCCCTGAGGCACCCCAACGAGAATGAGGTCTTCCCCGCGCTTCCCGGCGCGCGCGTCCCCGTCATCAGCGGCGGGTGGGGCAACGTCACCCATCCCACGCAGGGCCTGCTGGACGTCTACACCATCTACCGGGCGCTGGGGCGCTTCGAGGGCGTCAAGGTCATGATCGCCTCCTCGGACCTCTCCCGTGCGCGCAGCGGGCACTCCTTCGCCCTGGGCCTGGCCACGATGGGGGCGGAACTGGTTTACGTCGGCACCAGCGTCAACCCCATCCCGCAGCTCGTGATGGACAAGATCAAGGCGACGGGCGCCAAGGTGACGGTGCACAACGACCTGACGAGCGAGGAGGACATGGACTGCATGGCCGAGGTCGACGCCTGCTACCTTCCGGGATGCAGCGTGCCCAAGAACGACCCCGAGGCGCGCGCGGCCTTCATGGACCTGATCAAACCCTTCTACATCACGCTCGAGGGCCTCGAGAAGATCAAGAAGAAGACCGGAAAGGTCGTCGGAATCATGCACTCCCTGCCCCGCAACGACGTGGAGTTCGACTACGCCATCGACGACAGCGAGTTCCAGCTTTACTTCCGTCAGATCGGGTTCAGCATTCCCATCCGCATGGCGCTGATCGCCGGTATGGTCGGCGTGGACTGACGCGACGGCCGACAAAAAGCGGGGCGGCCCGGGAAAGCTGCCCCGCCTTCCTCAGGGAAACGCTGATTCGACCATGAAGCCTCCCTGGTGAAGAATCTGATGAAGCCCCTGGTGAAGAATCTAAGCGACCAACTCGGTTCGCTGCGCTTGCCGGTTGTCTGCTTATAAGCTCGAAAACGCAAATCTGAG
>NZ_CALIAA010000007.1 GCF_938040765.1 uncultured Fretibacterium sp. | reverse complement strand
TGGCGGAAAAAGTTTTCTCGCGTGCAAAAAAAGGGGCTGCGGAAGCGATATTTCCGTCGCGGATACTCCCACAGGCGCTCAGCCTCCACCAACGATAATCCTCAACGCGACACATCGAGGTCGATTTCAAGAGGGCCTCTCCCACCTGGGGAAAGGCCCTCCTCTGTCCTTGCCGTCACCCGCCCAGGTAGGCCTCCCGGATCCGCGGGTCCCTCAGGAGCTCCTCCCCGCTGCCCTGGATGGAGACGGCCCCGGTCTCCAGCACGTAGGCCTTGTGCGCCACCTTCAGCGCCGCGAAGGCGTTCTGCTCCACCAGCAGGATGGTGCGTCCCTGGGCGTTGATCGTGCGGATGATGCCGAAGACCTCCTCGACCAGTATGGGCGCCAGCCCCAGGGAGGGCTCGTCCAGCATCAGGAGGTCCGGCCGGCTCATCAGGGCACGGGCCACCGCCAGCATCTGCTGCTCGCCGCCCGAGAGGGTCCCGCCCTTTTGTCTGCGGCGCTCCTTCAGGCGCGGGAACAGGCTGTAGCCGTACTCCATGTCCTCCGCTATTCCCGCCGCGTCGCTGCGCGAATAGGCCCCCAACCGGAGGTTCTCCTCCACCGTCAGGTGCGGAAGGATGCGGCGCCCCTCCGGGCTGAGCGCAATGCCCATCCCGACGCGCCCGTTCGTCGGCACGCCGGACAGGGGCACGGCGTTCCCGGTCCTGGGCGACGTGAAGTCCATCCGCGCCGCCGTGGCCTTCACCAGCCCCATGATCGCGCGGATCGTGCTGCTCTTGCCCGCGCCGTTGGCCCCTATCAGCGTGACGATCTCGCCGCGGGCGATGGACAGGGACACGTCCCGGACCGCGTGGATTCCGCCGTAGCGGACGTTCAGCTTCTCGATCTCGAGCATACCCGCCTCAGGCATTTCCGTCGCCCTCCTTTCCGGCATCAAATCCGGCTTCGCGTCCGGCATCGAGTCCGGCTCCGCGTCCGGCCTCGTGCATGGCCTCCGAGCCCAGATAGGCCTCGATGACCCTGGGGTTGGCCCGTATCTCCCCGGGCGTCCCGCAGGCGATGTGGACTCCCTGGTCCAGAACGTGGATGACGTCGCAGACGTTCATGACCACCTTCATGTCGTGTTCGATCAACAGGATCGTCAGCTGGAATTCGTCCCTCAGCCTCCGGATGAAGCGCATCAGCTCCTCGGACTCCTGGGGGTTCATGCCCGCCGCGGGCTCGTCCAGCAGCAGGAAGCGCGGCTCCGTCGCCAGGGCGCGTGCGATCTCGAGCCGCCTCTGGGCCCCGTAGGGCAGGGACGAGGCCGGCTCGTCGGAGTAGGCGTCCAGTCCCAGGCGCTTCAGCAGGCTCGCGGCACGCAGACGGATCTCCCCATCCTCGCGCAGGGAGTCCGGGAAGAGGAAGGGCAGCAGGGTCATCCACCACCGGGTCCTCTGGCGCACCCACGCCCCTACCATGACGTTCTGGAGCGCCGTCTCGTTTCCGAAGAGCCGGATGTTCTGGAAGGTGCGCGACAGGCCCGCCCGGCACACCGCGTGCGGGGTCAGGCCGGTCAGGCTTCGGCCCAGGAACTCCACGTGGCCCTCCGTCGGCCTGTAGAAGCCGCTGATGACGTTGAAGGCGGTGGTCTTTCCCGCGCCGTTCGGCCCGATCAGGCCGACGATCTGCCCCTCCTCGATGGAGAAGGACAGGCGGTTCACCGCGACGAGCCCGCCAAAGCGCAGCGTGACGTCCTTCACCTCCAGCATGGGGCCGGAGCGTTCGGCGGCCGGCCCGTCCGCGCCGTCCCCGCGGCGACGGTTCGGGGCCCGAAGGAGCCAGTTCCACGAGAACTCGCGCATCCCCATGATCCCCTCGCGCCGGAAGATGATGACGACGATCAGGAGCACGGAGAAGAGGACCATCCGCATCCCCGGGATGCCCGGGATGTGCAGCGAGCCCAGGGTGATGGGGTTCTCGACGAACCGCAGCCACTCCAGCATCGTCGTCACGAGGACGGAGCCGATCAGGGATCCGGTGATGGAGCCCAGTCCACCCACGACGACGATCATCAGCAGGCTGTAGGTCTGCGTGATCATGAACATGCGCGGGTCGATGGTGGTGACGAGGTTCCCCATCAGGGCGCCGCCGATCCCGCCGCCGAAGCAGCCCAGGGTGAAGGCGAGGACCCGCGTCCTGAAGGTGTCGACGCCCATCGTCCGGGCCGCTATTTCGTCGTCGCGCACCGCCCTCAGGATGTTTCCGAAGTTGCTGCGCATCATGCAGACCGTGCAGAACAGCACGACGGCGAGGCACCCGTAGCTCATCCAGAGCGTGGTGTGGGCGGGGATGCCCTTGAGCCCCAGGGACCCGTTGGTCAAAGGGGTGAGGTTGGTGATCAGGATGCGGATGATCTCGGCGAACCCCAGGGTCGCGATGCCCAGGTAGTCCCCGCCGAGCCGCAGCACGGGCAGGGCGATCAGCCAGCCGAAGAACGCGGCGATCAGCCCCGCGGCGAGGAGCGACACCAGAAACGGAGCCTGGAGGTTCAGGAGCCACGGGGCGATGGGCTCCAGGATCCACATGGCCTCCTTCTGAGCCGGGGACAGGATCAGGAGCGCGGAGACGTAGGCGCCGATGGCCATGAACCCCGCGTGCCCCAGCGAGAACATGCCGGTCATGCCGTAGATCAGGTTCAGGCTCAGCCCCAGGATGCCGTTGATGGCGATCAGGTTGAGGATACGCAGCTGATAGCCGTTCAGGCCCGTCGGAGCCCAGTTCAGGAAGAGCGCGAAGAGGGCGCAGGCTGCCAGGGTCAGGGCCCCGCCCAGGATGCCCCGCAGCGGCGTGTCCGGTCTCATATCTTCTCCTCCAGTCGCTCGCCCATCAGGCCCGTGGGGCGGAACAGCAGGATGGCGATCAGGAGCATGAAGGCGAAGGCGTCCTTGTAGCCGGAGAGGGTGGGGAAGAAGGCGACGGACATGATCTCGACGAACCCCAGGAGGATCCCCCCGACCATGGCTCCGGGGATGGAGCCGATTCCGCCGAAGACGGCGGCGATGAACGCCTTGATGCCGGGAAAGAGCCCCATGAAGGGCTCGACCCGCGGATAGCGCAGCGCCCAGAGGATGCCCGCCACGGCGGCCAGGGCCGAGCCCAGGGCGAAGGTCAGGGCGATGATCCCGTCCACCGAGACGCCCATCAGGCGCGTGGTCTCGATGTCGTGGGAGATGGCGCGCATCGCCAGGCCCGGCTTGGTCCGGTAGACCATCCAGAGCAGCGCGCCCACCAGCAGGAACGAGATGACCGGGACCATCAGCCCCAGGGGGATGAGGCGCACCCCTCCGACCGGGATGGGCTTCATCAGGAGCGGCGGCTGGACGACGGGACGGGGCATCCCGGAGAACACTACGACCGCCAGGTTCTCGATGAGGAACGAGACGCCGATGGCGCTGATGAGCGCGGAGATGCGGGGAGCGCTGCGGAGGGGGCGGTAGGCGACGCGGTCCACCAGAAGCCCGCAGACCGTGGCGCCGAGGACGGCCAGGGCGACCCCGACGGCCCAGGGCAGCTTGAAGACGACGGTGGCGAAGTAGACGAAGTAGGCCCCCAGCATGAAGATGTCGCCGTGCGCGAAGTTGATGAGCCGCAGGATGCCGTAGACCATCGTGTACCCCACCGCGACCAGCCCGTAGAGCGACCCCAGGCCAAGCGCGTTGATGAAATGCTGAACGAACATGTTCAGGCTCAACCCATACTCCCCCTTCTTTGCCGCTTCCTTCGGAAAATTCGGCAAGGACTTCGATGCTGCAGGATCGGCGATCGAAATTTATTGCGGTAAAACGCCCTTCATTATATAGGGAAACGCTGATTTAATCCATGAAGCCC
>NZ_CALIAA010000006.1 GCF_938040765.1 uncultured Fretibacterium sp. | reverse complement strand
CAAGAGCCATGGGAATCATGAACGGGGAGAGCGCGGCACGGGTTCGGAACGGCGGGATGTGGTGGTGGCAGCCCTGAGCTGCCCTCTGTCCGCGTGCCTCGGAAGTCGAGAGAGTGCTTAAGGGCCGGAGGGGAAATGGAATACCCTCCGGCCTTTTTTTATTGGACAACAGAGCGTTGAAGCCCGGAGGCCGGTATTCGGACCCCGGGCTTTTTTCATTGCGGATTTTGAATTCCCAAGGAGGAGATTACAATGGCGAACGAAGGCGAAAAGAAAGCGATGGTCACGGGATTTTTTGGGGAATACGGCGGGCAGTTCATCCCTGAGGCATTGAAGAAGCGCCTGGACGATTTGAACGCGGCCTTCCGGGACGCGATGGCGGACGAGGCGTTTCACGAGGAATACCTGGAGCTCCTGAGGAATTACGTGGGGCGTCCCTCGGCGCTGACGGAGTGCCGCAACATCTCCAAGGACCTGGGAGGGGGACGACTCTTCCTGAAACGGGAGGACCTGAACCACGGCGGCGCGCACAAGATCAACAACTGCATCGGTCAGATCCTGCTGGCCAAGCGCATGGGGGCGAAGCGCATCATCGCGGAGACGGGCGCGGGAATGCACGGTACGGCCTCGGCCATGGCCGCCGCGCTCTTCGGGATGGACTGCACGGTGTACATGGGGGCCTTGGACATGGAGCGGCAGGGGCCCAACGTCGAGCGGATGCGGGCCATGGGAACCCACGTCGTGGCGGTGACGGACGGGCAGCAGACCCTCAGGGAGGCGGTGGACAAGGCCCTGGCCGTCTACGTCGAGGAGCCGGATACCTTCTACCTTCTGGGCTCGGCCGTCGGGCCGCACCCGTATCCCTCCATCGTGCGGGAGTTCCAGAGTGTCATCGGGCGTGAGGCGCGGGAGCAGTTCCTGGAGCGCGAGGGGCGCCTGCCGGACTACGCCGTCGCCTGCGTCGGAGGGGGCAGCAACGCCATCGGGCTCTTCTCGGCCTTCCTCGACGATGCGGAGGTCCGCCTGGTTGGCGTGGAGCCCGCCGGGCGGGGGACGGACAAACTGGGGGATCACGCGGCGACGCTCAGCTTCGGGACGCCCAAGGTCTTCCACGGCTTCAGGAGCTATGTCCTGACGGACGCAGCCGGGGAGGCCGCCCCCGTCTACTCGATATCCGCGGGGCTCGACTATCCCGGCGTCGGGCCGGAACACGCCTGGCTGAAGGATGAGGGACGGGCCCGCTACGAGAGGGTGACCGACGAGGAGGCGCTCTCCGCGTTTCGGACGCTCTGCCGCCGGGAGGGCATCCTTCCCGCGCTGGAGAGCAGTCACGCTCTGGCCTGGGCGCTGCGCCTCCTGCCCACGCTCGGCAGGGACGAGACGGTCCTGGTCAACCTTTCGGGGCGCGGAGACAAGGATTTCCATTCGATCCCCGAGGCGTACAAGAGCTGAGAGGCCGGTCCGGCGGACCGGGCACGCTATAATTAAGGACACGCTGCTTTAATCCATGAAGCCTCCCGGTGGTACCCCAGCTTGCCTGTTTTGAGGAAAAAGCTTGCCGGGGCCGCCGC
>NZ_CALIAA010000005.1 GCF_938040765.1 uncultured Fretibacterium sp. | reverse complement strand
CCGACAGGAGGCGCACGATAAGAGGCGTCCGAATAAGAGGTGCCCTAATAGGAGGCGGGCACGTTTCGGCAAGCCCGCCAATTTTTTGTATTTCGTTAAGGAGAATCCATGCTGAAAAAAATTTTTGCTTCGGGAGCGCGTACCTTCCTGAGTCTCGTCGTTTTCTTCTGCCTGGTCGGTCTCCTCTCCCCAGCCTCGGCTGCGGAGAGCAAACTCTACGATCTCTTCTGGCGGCGTTCCTGGGCCGCAATGGACGAGGCCTATGCCTCGAAGCGGGACAAATCCCCCCGGGATCACGCCTTGATGGTCAACGCCCTGCGCCTCCGCGGCAAATGGCCCGAGGCGGTCTCGATCTTGGAGGCACAGGGGAATGCCTTTCCCCAGGGGATCCGTCCCTATGCCGATATGACCCTCCTGTTGGGCTACGAGAGGGTGGGGCGGACCGAGGAGGCCCTGAGCCTGTCGGAACGGCTTTGGAAATCCGCCCCGAGGGAGCTGAAATATTACATCGCCGCGGCCCAGCATCGCCTGCTGAAGGATGGGGAACCCCAGAAAATTCAGACGGCCCTGGAACGAATGCTCCAGACCGCCGATACGAAAGAACGCAGAATTTATGCCCTCTCCCGCCTCATTCGCCTTCCGGGCCAGCCGAAGGACCGAACCGCTCAGGCCTTGAGCCTCCTCAGGCTGCAGGCCGGCAACAAGGCGGCGGCCGAGGTACTGGCAGGCCATAAGAAGCCGTGGCCGCAGTCCGTTCGGGTAGCCTTGGGCGTCTATGCCCATCTGGTCAAGGACGACAGGACGGCGGTCGAGCGGTTGGCCCCCGTACCCGTCGGCTCCGCGGAGGGGCGGAAGGCAGCGTATCATCGGGCCTGGTCGCTCTTTCGGATGAAGCGCAGCGCGGAGGCGCTGAGCCTGTGGGGGGCGCTGGCCCTGAACGGGAACGCCTACGCGGAGGCGTCCGTTCGGCGCATCGGGGTCCTTGCGCGGAGCGATAAGGAGGCCGCCGCCGGGGTGTTGGAGCGCATCGTCGAGAAGCGCAAGGGCAAGGTCCAGGCGCGTGCGCTTCTAATCTTGAGCGGCCTCGTCGGCGACAAGCGGAGGACGGAGCTGGAGGACCGGCTGATCGTGGGGTATCCCGATACGGCCTATGCCTTCGACGTCCTCTGGCGGCGCGGCTGGGCGAGCCTGGACGGGAGACGACCGGATGAGGCCGTGCGCCTCTGGAAGCAGGCCTATGCCCCAGGGGTGGATGGGGCTCGGAAGGCGCGCATCCTCTATTGGATCGCGCACGCGCAGAGGGCGGCGGGCAAATCGGCCGAGTCGGAGAGAACCCTGGATGCCCTCGCACGAGACCATCCCCTTTCCCTGTATACTTTCCTGGCGCGCCCCGGCACGATCAGGCTGCTGGACGGGGAGAATCCGTCGCTTGCCTCGAAACCCGGCGAACTGGAGCTGTGGGGGTTCGTCCTCTACGCCCGGCTGAAGCTTCAGGCTCAGGGTGCCTCGGCCCGGGACCTTTACCGCGCCCTGAAACTGGCCCGCTGGCTTGGGTTCGAGGACGTCTACGACCAGGCGCGTCGTTTGACCGGGCTGATGACCTTGGGCACGACCCTTTACCGGTCCGATCTCGAGGCGCTCTATCCCCGGCCCTTCCGGGCTCAGGTGGAGGATGCCTGCAAAACCTATGGAGTCGAGGATCACTTCGTCTGGGCCGTCATGCGGCAGGAGAGTGCTTTCAAGCCCAGGGCCACGAGTCATGTCGGCGCGTCCGGGCTCATGCAGCTCATGCCGGGCACTGCCAAAGGCGAGGCCAAGCGGATGGGGCTGAAGAAATACAACATCTACAATATAAAGGACAATATCTCTATGGGGACCTCTCACCTGTCCTGGCTCGGCAGGTCCTTCGCGCGGGAGGACTGGATCATGGCCGCCTACAACGCGGGGTCGGGCAACGCCCGCAAATGGCTCGGGGACGGCCGGGATGCCCTGGAGCCCGACCGGTGGATCGAGGAGGTCCGTTTCAACGAGACCTGCGATTACGTCCAGAAGGTCTCGGGCAATCTGGCCGTTTATCGTATGCTCTACGGTGGGGCGGAGGCCGCTAAGGAAGGAAAATCGGCGTCGCCATCCCCGGAAGATGCGGAGGAGGAGCTTCCCCTCGAGGACGGCACGGAGGTCGTGAACTGAAAGGGAACGAACGGTCGATGGAGTCCTTCTATCGGGCGGCTTTGGATCGTCTGGCCCCCGGGGAGAGGCTTCGGGAACGCAGCCGGGATATTCCGTACACCCTTTCGCTGCATGCTCTGGCGCGTTTTTTTTTCGAGACGGGAGGGCGCCAGGGATGGCTCCCCGTCAGGGGGACCATCCTGGCAGCCGTCTCGGGGGGTGGGGATTCCCTGGCGCTCCTGTGGCTTTTTCGAGCGCTTTACGGAGGGCCCGTCCTGGCCGTACATGTGAATCACGGCATTCGAGGCGCGGAGTCCGATGCGGATGCGTCCTTCGTGCGGCGGATGGCCGCGGCTTGGGATGTCGGCTTTCGCGAGGTCCGTATCGATGTGCCCCGAGGAAGGGTGCGGGGGGAGTCGCTCGAGGCCGCCGCCAGGAGAATGCGGTATGAGGGCCTGACCCGTGCAGCGGAGGACTGCGGCGCCGTGGGGATCGCCCTGGGGCACAATCGGGACGATGTGGCGGAGACGGTGCTCTTCAACCTCATCCGTGGTACGGGGGTCCGTGGGTGTGTGGGGATGCCCGAGAGGCGGGGCCTTTTTTTTCGGCCGCTCCTTTCCCTGAGGAGGGGATTTTTGAGGGATATCCTGCGTTGCCGCGGGATCCCCTGGCGCGAGGACAGCTCGAACGAGGACCTGAGGCACACGCGCAACTTCCTTCGGCGGTCGCTTCTGCCCCTGGCGGTGGAGCGGGTGAACGCAGGGGCCGTCGAGCATCTGGCGGCGTTTGCCGAGGAGATGCGCGGGTATCGGGAGGAGGAGGAGCGGCGCGGCGCCGAACTGGCCGAGTCCTTGGGGGTAGGGCGTTTTGCTTTGCCGGTCGAGATGGGGCGTGAGGCCCTCGCCGGATTGTCCCTCCGGGATCGGGCCCTTCTGATTCGTGAGCTGGCGCGCCGTTTGAAGTTGCCCGTCCTGTCCCGGGCGCGCTGTCTGGAGCTTGCCCGTCTGCTGGATGGCAGGAAGGGCTTCCGGTTCTTTTGGGGAGGGGGCGTGACGGTCAGAGGCGGTTCCTCCCTTGTCTCTTGGGAGCGGCAGCCTGATGGGGCGGTCCCTTTTTGAGCCTTTCGCCCTTTTTCATGGTTTCGAGGAGGTTGGGGTTGTGGTGGAGCAGGAATACAGGATCGACAAGGTTTTGTTTTCGCGCGGGGAGATCGCGGAGCGCATCTCCGATTTGGCCGGCCGGATTGCGGCGGACATGCGGGGCAGGGAGCTTCTGGTGGTGGGGATCCTCAACGGAGCCGTATTTTTCCTGACCGATCTCGTGCGGAGGATGCCCGAGGATCTGGACGTCCGCGTCGATTTCATGTCCGTCTCATCCTATGAAAACGCGACGAAGAGCAGCGGCGTCGTGCGCATCCTGCGGGACATCGGGAGCAGTATCGAGGACAGGCACGTCCTTATCGTCGAGGACATCATCGACACGGGATACACCCTCTCCTACCTGCTGGAGCTCCTCCACGCCCGTAAACCCGCAAGCCTCAAGACCTGCGTGTTGCTGGACAAAAGCGCACGGCGCGAGGTGGCGGTTCATGTGGACTACTGCGGCTTCTCCATGCCCGATGCCTTCGTCGTGGGGTATGGGCTGGATTACGCGGGACGGTGGCGGCACCTCCCGGATATCCACTCGGTCAGTGCCGTCGGTTCCTGAGACCTTTCCATGGCACAAGATCCTTAAGAAAGCGCTGATTTAATCCATGCCCCCCATGTTAAATTTTTAGGGAAGCGCTGGAGATTTTTGCCTATAGATGTTTTGCATATTTAATCCTGGCAAAATATGCGTTTTTGTTTTAATCGGCGCTTCCTTGATTCCTTGCGGGGTTTCTCGTTTTATTTGTCCCCGGCCTGGTGTTAGAATTATAAAGTTGGCGTATATCCGTCGTCTATTTCTCTTGAGGGGCGAACGGAACTTTTATCTTGCGCCAAAAGGGCTTGTTGCATTCTTTTATCTCATTCTCCGCCCCCCGGGGCGGGGTATATTCGGAGAGGTGGCGATGTCTTGGGGCGGATAGTCAAGAACCTGGGCCTTTATCTGATCCTCATTCTTCTGGTGGTAAGTGTGGTCAACATGTTCCTCACGCCGGAGCAGGCTCAGAAGCCGTACAGCGAGGTCAGCTACAGTTCGTTTTTATCCGAGATGGAAGGGGGGCGCGTCAGCAATCTGCAGATTCGCAACAACACCCTTCCGGGGGAGTCCAGCTCCGCGGTGCTGCGGGGAGAGCTCAAGGATGGGACCCGCTTTCTGACCTACGCGGTCGATGTCTCCGGCCTGGCGGAAGAAGCCGCGAAGAAGGGGGCGGTCGTCACCGTCGAGGCGCCGCAAAAGACGTCGTGGTGGGTGACGATGCTCTCCTCCCTCTTTCCGACCCTTCTGCTGATCGGTGTGTGGATATTCTTCCTCTACAACATGCAGGGCGGAGGCGGCAAGGTGATGTCCTTCGCCAAGAGCAAGGCAAAGCTTTTTCTGGACAACCGCCCCAAGGTGACGTTCAACGATGTTGCGGGCTGCGACGAGTCCAAGGAGGAACTGCAGGAGGTCATCCATTTCCTGAAGGACCCCGCGAAGTTCACCCGGCTGGGTGCCAAGGTCCCGCGCGGTGTTCTGCTTCTGGGCCCTCCCGGCACGGGCAAGACCTCCAAAGGCCTGATGAGCCTGCTGCGCGAAGAGTTGGCCGAACCCACAGCGCAAGTACTGCTCGGCGCCTTCACCAATCGCGCGGTCGATGAGATTTGTGGCAAATTGGTGCAGGCCGGCATCGATTTTGTGCGCGTGGGCAACGAGATGAACTGCGACCCGCGCTATCGCGACTATCTGCTCGATGCCAAGACCCGAGCACTCAAACAACTCGACGAGGTGAAACAACTGGTGCAAAACGTGCGCGTGGTGGTGGGCACCACCCTCTCGTTGAGTTCGGCCGTCACGAAGATGACCGGCAAGCACTTTTCGCTGGCCGTCATCGACGAAGCCTCCCAACTCCTCGAGCCGCACCTCTTGCCGCTCATCATGGCGCACACCGACGGGCGGCCGCTCATCGATCGTTTCGTTCTGATCGGCGACCACCGCCAACTGCCGGCCGTCGTGCAGCAACCGGCCGCCGAAAGCCTCGTCACCGAACCCGAACTGCGCGCAATGGGCGTAACGGATTGTCGGCGCTCGTTTTTCGAACGCTTCATCGAGCGCATCCCCGAGCCATGTCGCCACGACATCACGCGCCAAGGGCGCATGCACCCCGAGGCGGCCGATTTCCCCAGCCGACATTTCT
>NZ_CALIAA010000004.1 GCF_938040765.1 uncultured Fretibacterium sp. | reverse complement strand
CAAAATATGCGTTTTTGTTTTGATCAGCGCTTCCCTGAATTTGTCCCGTTCCGGGCGGCCCTTAGTAAAGGCCGCCCGGCGGAGGGCCGACGGCGAGGAGGGGGATTGCATGTACAGGCTGACGATCAACGGAGCGGTCCACGAGATAGCGGAGGACGGCTCCCTGCTGGATTATCTCAGGGATACGGCCGACATCACCTCGGTGAAGAACGGCTGCGCGGAGGGGGTCTGCGGAGCCTGTACCGTACTGGTCGACGGGCGCACGGCCCGTGCCTGCATCCAGAAGGTCTCGCGGCTGGACGGCAGGTCGGTGACGACCCTCGAGGGTCTCTCCGAGCGGGAGCGGGAGATCTATGCCTGGGCCTTCGGCGCGGCAGGGGCGGTGCAGTGCGGCTTCTGCATTCCCGGCATGGTGATGAGCGCCAAGGGGCTTCTGGACGTCAACGCCAGCCCGTCCGCGGCGGAGATCAAGGCGGCGCTCAAGGGAAACCTCTGCCGCTGCACGGGATACGTCAAGATCGAGAGGGCCGTCGCGATGGCCGCCGAGGCCCTGAGGGACCCGGGCTTCCTCCCCCCGAAGGATCCCTTCGACCGCCCCTACGCCCTGGGGGAGCGGATGCCGCGCCTCGACGCGCGCGAGAAGACCCTGGGGACGGGCAAATACGTCGAGGACCTGAAGATGCCCGGGATGCTCTATGGAGCGGCGCTGCGTCCCAAAACGCCGCGCGAACGCATTTTGGAAATCGACACGCGCACCGCAGCGGCACACCCGGGGGTCGTGGCCGTGCTGACGGCCAAGGACGTGCCGGGCGAGCGGTACATCGGGCATATCGTGCACGACTGGCCGGTGCTGATCGCCCCCGGAGAGGTGACGCGCTACGCGGGCGACGCCCTGGCCCTGGTGGCCGCGGTTGACCGAAAAACCCTGAAGGAAGCCTTGGCCCTGATCGAGGTGAAGAGCGAGGTGCTGAGGCCGATGCTCACCATCGAGGAGGCCATGGCGCCCGGCGCGGAGCTCATCCATCCCTTCGGCAACTTCGTTGAGGTCAACGCGGTCGTCAGACGGGGCGATGTCGACAAGGCCCTGGCGGAGTCCGCCCACGTGGTGCATGGCACCTACAGATCTCCCGTGGGGGAGCATGCCTTCCTGGAGCCGGAGACGGCCCTGGCCTATCTCGACGAGGACGGCGTCCTGGTCCTGCGCACGTCCGGCCAGAGCGTCTACGACGAGTACCGGGAGGTGACGCGGATGCTGGGCTGCCCCGAAAGCGGGGTGCGCGTGATCTCGGCGCTCGTCGGAGGCGGGTTCGGCGGCAAGGAGGACATGTCCGTTCAGCACCACGCGGCGCTTCTGGCGTGGCACGCGAAGCGTCCGGTGCGCGTGACGCTGTCCCGCCAGGAGAGCCTGACCGTCCATCCCAAGCGGCACCCCATGGTGATGGACTACACCGCCGGGTGCGACGCGGAGGGGCGCCTCACGGCCATGAGGATCCGAATCCGGGGCGATACGGGCGCCTACACCTCGTTGGGGGGGCCCGTGATGCAGCGCGCCTGCACCCACGCCACGGGGCCCTACCGCGTTCCGAACGTCGATATCGAGGGGACGAACGTCTACACGAACAACCCGCCGAGCGGGGCGTTTCGGGGCTTCGGCGTCACTCAGTCCGCCTTCGCGGTGGAGTGCACGCTGAACCTCCTGGCGGAGAAAGCGGGCATCTCCTATTGGGACATCCGGGACCGCAACGTCGTGGAGCCGGGCGACGCGCTGGGCAACGGCCAGATCGCGGCGCGGAACACGGCAATTCGGGAATGTCTCGCGGCCGTCAAACCCTACTTCGAGTCCTCGCCCCGGGCGGGCCTTGCCTGCGCCTGGAAGAACAGCGGTCTGGGCGTGGGCGTGCCCGACGCCGGGCGTATGCGCCTGGTGGTCCGGGACGGCGGCATACGGCTCTTCACCAGCGCGGCCTGCATGGGGCAGGGGGTGGCGACGACCATGGTCCAGATCGCCTCCTTCACAACGGGGCTCCCGGTGAACCGCATCGCCTTCAACCCTCCCGACACCGCCCTGACGCCGGACAGCGGCACCTCGACGGCCTCGCGCCAAACCCTCTTCACGGGTGAGGCGACGCGGCGGGTCTGCGTGCAGTTCGCGGAGGCCCTGAAGGAGGCCGGTGGGGACATCGGGCGTCTCGAGGGGCGGGAGTTCTACGACGAGTTCCTGTTCATTTCGGACCCCATGGGCTCGGACAAACCGCACCCCGTCAGCCACGCGGCCTACAGCTATGCGGCCCACGTGTGCATTCTGAGCGAGGACGGCCGGATCGAGCGGTACATCGCCTGCCACGACGTGGGGCAGGTCATCAACCGAAACAGCGTGGAGGGACAGATCGAGGGCGGCGTCGTCATGGGCCTGGGCTATGCGCTCACGGAGGACCTGCGCCTCGAGGGGGGCGTCCCGCGTGCCCGGCTGGGGACGCTCGGACTGTTCCGCGCGCCGGACGTGCCGCCGATCGAATGCCTGCTGATGGAGTGCAAGGACCCGGATGGCGCTGGGGCCTACGGGGCCAAGGGGGTGGGGGAGGTCGTCCTGGTTCCGCCCGCCCCGACCCTGGCCCTGGCCTACCGGCGCTGGGACGGCAGGTTCCGGAACAGCCTGCCGCTGGAGGGAACCCCCTACAGCCGGAAAAAATAGGGAGGAAGCGCGGGAGAAACGCCGAATTCGATCGGCGCTTCCCTAAAAAGATGTTGGGGGCGTTGACCAAAGATGATCTGTGTCCTCCTCCTTTCCCTCGCTCCATAAAAAAGCGAGAGGCCCCAAGCCGGGGCCTCGCATCCGTTATGTGCGTTTGGGGAGCTGTTCTGCGGCCTTCTAAAGGACGGCCTCGACGTCGAATGCCCTCTGCAGCGCCGCGACGGCCCGCTCCACGGCGGTCGCATCGACGACGCAGGTGACCGCGAAGGTGCTCGACGTGATCATCTCGATGTTCACGTTCACGGACGCCAGGGTGGCGAACATCCTGGCCGTGACCTCCGGGCTCGAGGAGAGCTCCTGTCCCTGGATGGAGAGGCTGGCCACCTCCGTGTTGAAGGAGACCCCCTGGGCCTTGATCGCCTCGGCGGCCGTGCGGCAGACGGGGATGGCGTCGTCCAGACGGTCCTTGCGGATCAGGAAGGTCATGTCCGTCATCCCGCCGCGCATGTTGTTCTGGACAATCATCTCCACGCCCACGTTCCTCTCGGCCAGGGCGGAGAATACGCTGGCCGCGACCCCCGGCAGGTCGGGGACGCCCAGCAGGATGATGCGCGCACAGCCCCGGTCGATCCGGATGCTCTCGATGATTGAATTTGTCATGGGTCTCTCACCTCGGTTTTCTTCTTCAGGTCCCGAAATCCCCTCTCCCCCCGTGTTGCCCGGCAAGGCAAAAAAAGGAGCGGGAAAAGGGCCTCAAAGACGGCTCTCGATCGTCGTTCCGACGGACGAACCCCGCAGGACGAAGAACTGGGAGGGCACGTCATGCTCGGAGAAGGTGCGGCACATCGCGGAGGCGACCGTACCGGGCGCGCCCCGGACCAGCGCGACCATCGTGGGGCCGGAACCGCTGATGGCGACGGCGACGCAGCCGGGAAGGCCGCGGATATGGTCCAGGATGTCCCTGCCGCCGGGAAAGAGGGAGCTTCGGTAGGGCTGGTGCAGGCGGTCGTCCATGCCCCAGGAGAGGAGATCCCAACGCCCCGTCGCCCAGGCGGCGCAGAGCAGGGAGGCACGCCCCAGGTTGAACACGGCGTCCCCAAACCGGACGAGCTCGGGCAGCACCTGCCGAGCGTCGTGGGTGCGGACCCGCACGTCCGGGACCGCCGCGACCACGTGCATGTCGTCGGGAAGGGGCGGCAGCTTCACGTAGCGCAGGTTCTCCCCATCCCAGCAGCAGACCGTCATGCCCCCGAGACAGCAGGGGACCACGTTGTCGGGGTGTCCCTCGATGAGCGTCATGACGCGCAGGAGCTCCGCCTCGTCCGTCCGGCGTCCGGACACGGCGTCGGCCAGGACCACGCCCGCCACGACGGCGGTGGAGGAGCTGCCCAGGCCCCGGCAGAGCGGGATGACGTTGTGGCACTCCAGGGCGAGGCCCCGGGGGGAGACACCCCATTCCGCGCAGGCGCGAAGGTAGCTCTCCACCACCATGTTGGAGCCGGCGTCGGACAGTTCGTAGGCGCCCTCCCCGATGACGTCGCAGGTGAAGCGTCCCTCCGGAAGCAGCTCGCGGACGTTGAAGACGTTGTAGAGGGAGAGCGCCATGCCCAGCGTGTCGAACCCGGAGCCCAGGTTGGCGCTCGTCGCGGGGACGCGCAGGGAGAGAAGCGGTTCTTTCCCCCGCTCTGTCATGATCCGGAGGCGCCGGCGCTCAGGACGCCCATCAGCTCCTCCAGAGAGTCGCCGATCTCGATGGGCCGCCCCGTCTGGGACAGCGCGGTGTCGGGGTCCTTCAGGCCGTTGCCCGTCAGCACCATGACCGCCGTGATGCCCGATGGAAGGCGGCCCTCCCGCTTCAGGGCGAGGAGACCGGCGAGGGGCGCGCAGGATGCGGGCTCGGCGAAGACCCCGCCCTCGGAGGCCAGAAGCCTCTGTGCGGCGAGGATCTCCTCGTCGGAGACCGCGTTGAACTCGCCGCCGGACTCCGAGACTGCCGCGCGGGCGAGGGACGCGCTGACGGGGTTGCCGATGCGTATGGCTGTGGCGACCGTCTCGGGCTCCGGACAGGGGAGCCCCGTGACGAGCGGAGCGGCGCCCGCGGCCTGAAAGCCCATCATGCGGGGAGCCCTGGAGATCCGGCCCAGCCTGACGTACTCCCCGTACCCCGCCCAATAGGCGCTGATGTTCCCCGCGTTGCCCACGGGAATGGCGTGCCAGTCCGGCGCCTTGCCCAGGGCCTCGCAGATCTCCCACGCGCCGGTGCGCTGGCCGATGAGGCGGTAGGGATTGACGGAGTTCACCATCGCGCAGCCGCTCCTGTCCGCGGCCGTGCGGGCCAGTTCCAGCGCGCGGTCGAAGTTGCCGCGCACGGCGATGACCCTGGCCCCGTACATCAGCGCCTGGGCCAGCTTGCCCAGGGCGACCTTGCCCGCAGGGAGCAGGACGAAGCAGGGGATGCCGACGGAGGCCGCGTAGGCAGCCGCCGAGGCGGAGGTGTTGCCCGTCGAGGCGCAGATGAGGGCGCGCTTGCCCTCCTCCAGGGCCTTGGCGACGGCCAGAACCATCCCCCTGTCCTTGAAGGAGCCCGAGGGGTTGCAGCCCTCGAGCTTGCCGTAAAGCGTGATGCCGAGCTTTTCGCCGATGCGCGGCAGGGCGATGAGCGGCGTAGAGCCCTCCTCCAGGTTGACGGGCGGCGTTGCCGACGTCACCGGAAGCAGGGCGGCGTAACGAGCCAGAATACCCAATACGATCCCTCCATCCCTTGAAGCATCCCTTGAACGCGGCCTTTCGCGAAGGACCGCGCCTTTTTCACGATTACCCGGTTATACACTGCGCCGGGTGGGATGTCAAGGCCGGTGTCACGCCTCGGGGGGCCGTGTTCCGCTTGATCGCCTATGCGATCTCGTCCGGGGCGTCGGGGCGCAGGATACGCACGGTCTCCTCCTGGAACCAGTCGTAGAGCGTGCGCTTCTGTTCCCTCTGCGCCCTCAGGCGCTCGATGCTCGTGCCGACGATGTAGAGCGGATTGGCGGGGTCGATCAGGTCGTGTCCCCAGGCGCGCAGCGTCGCCGTGAGGGAGGCCAGCTGCGCCTCCGTGTCCGTCGCCAGGGCCAGCAGCACCCAGTCCTCCTGCTCCTCCCTGTCGAGGTCGAACCACCCGGGCACGTAGATGCGGCGCTGCCCCATCAGAAAGATGTGGAGGCGTCCGATCAGGGGCAGGAGGTCCTCCGCCCGGCCGCGGACCTTCTGGGCGAAAAGCCGGTCGGCGTTGAGGAACTTGAAGCGGTCGGTCGGCAGGGGCTCGAGGTCCTTGTAATGGTTGAAGTCATAACGGCTCCGCAGGACGAAGTCGAACGTCAGGGTACCGGTCGGGGCCCCGTTCTCCGAGGTCCAGCGGTCCAGCGCCTCCTGTCCCGGTGCGGGCAGGGTCCGCGCGGCGACGCCCCAGTGGGGAAACGCCTCGAGGAAGGATTTTACGACGGGGGCCTCGGGCCACAGGGCGCGGGCGCGCCCGTCCGAGAGCGCGAAATACCGGTCGTCGGGCAGGCAGGGAACCACCGGGAACGTCTCCCCGACCGACACCTCCTTGATGCCCCAGTCGGTCATGAACGCGCGGTCCAGGAACTGCTCCAGGCGGTTCCGCTCCAGCATCTCGCGCGCCCGGACCTCGTCGATCGGAACCTCGCCCGCGGGGCTCACGGGCACGCAGAGCTCCCGTGCGACCCGTTCCCGCGTCCGCACGCCCTGAGGCGTGAG
>NZ_CALIAA010000003.1 GCF_938040765.1 uncultured Fretibacterium sp. | reverse complement strand
GTGCGCGGGAGGGGGACGGGATGTTGCCAGAGAGGAGACGGAGCGGCGGGATACGGCCGCTCGGGAATAATCGTGAGGAGTCCCGGGGGAACCCCTGGACAAAAAGACAAAGAGGAGTGAATCGCAGGATGGAAAAGGACGCCAAGACCTACTGGGACGAGTCGGCCGAGGATTTTCAGCACCGGGTTGCGGGGCACGGCTGGAATTTGGAGAAGGATCCCGCTCTGGCTGTCCTGAAGCGGATCGGAGCGCTTCAGCCGGAGGGCAGGGTTCTGGACGTCGGATGCGGCGTGGGGCGCCATCTCGGGACGTTCGCCCCGCAGGTCGGTGAGGCGGTGGGCGTGGACGTCTCCAGCCGAATGCTGGAGTTCGCGGCCGAGAACCTGAAACGGTACGGCAACGTCGTCCTCCGGGCCGGCGACTTCAAAAACCCCGATGCCGCCATGGAGGCGCTGCTCTCCTCGGGGTTCGACCTTGTCTTTGCCGCGATGTCCCCCGCCGTCGAGGACTTGGAGAGCCTGCGCCGGATGTGCGCGTGCTCCAGGGGCTGGTGTATGATCGACCGTTTTTTGGAGGAGCGGGACGACGTGAAGGCGGAGGTCTTCGGGGCGGTGGGCTGGGATGTCCGAAACGACCCGCACAATGGGGCGGACCGGATGAAGCTGTTGTGGGACCTCCTCTGGGAGGAGGGCTATTGTCCGCAGATGGAGGTCCACGCGCGCAGGGAGACCTTCGAGCTGGATGCGGAAGCCCTCCGGAAACGCTACGAGCGCTTCTTCCAGGACTGCGGGGTCAAGGAGAGGGCGCGGGTCCGCGAGGTTCTGCAGAAGCGCTCCGAGAACGGCCTGATCCGCAGCGACGTCCGCATCCTCAAGGGGACCCTCTACTGGGACGTCCGGGTGAAGCGCCGCTACCGATAGGGCGCTCCACCCGGACGTCAAACGCCTTTTTCGGCGTGGTCTACTCGAAAAGTTTTTTGAAAGCCCCGTAGCCCTCCCGTTCCAGGTCCGCGACGGGGATGAAGCGCAGGGCGGCCCCGTTGATGCAGTAGCGCATGCCGCCCTTGTCCTTGGGCCCGTCCTCGAATACGTGCCCCAGATGGCTGTCGCCCGCGCGGCTGCGGACCTCCGAGCGCACCATGCCGTGGCTCGTGTCCATCAGCTCGCGCACCGCCTCGGAATCGATCGGTTTGGAGAACGCGGGCCAGCCGCAGCCCGAGTCGAACTTGTCCGTGGAGGAGAAAAGCGGCTCGCCCGTCACGATGTCCACATAGATACCCGGCTCCGTATGCTTGTCCAGGGGGCTGGAGAAGGGCTGCTCCGTCGCGGCCTGCTGCGTCACCCGGTACTGAAGGTCCGTCAGCCTGGCCTTGATCTCCTCGTCCGACGGACGGACGTAGCCCGAGCGCTCCTTGGGACGGTCCGTCCCCTCCGGGATGTCCCCGAGGCGGTCGAAGTTGACGTGGCAATAGCCGCCGGGGTTCTTCTCCAGGTACTTCTGATGGTACTCCTCGGCCGGGTAGAAGCTCTTCAGGGGCTCCAGTTCCACCGACAGGGGCTTTTCGTGTTTTTTGGCCTCCACGGCAAAGACGCGTTCGGCGGCCGCCCGATCCTCCGCGGCCGAAGGCCCCGTCAGGTAGACTCCCGTCCGGTACTGCGCTCCGAAATCGGCTCCCTGACGATTTTTGCTGGTGGGGTCGATGATGGAGAAAAAGGCCGTCAGCAATTTGTCGAGCGGCAGGCGCGAGGCATCATAGCGGACGCGCACGGCCTCGGCGTGGCCGGTGTCCCCCTGGCAGACCTGCTCGTAGGTCGGGCTTTTTGTCGAGCCGTTGGCGTATCCCACCTCGGTCCCCGCCACACCGGGCACCCGGTCCAGAAAGGCCTGGACCCCCCAGAAACATCCGCCTGCCAGCACGACCTCCCGGATATTCGCGGCGTCGAACGTCTGCCCCTCGTTCGGGTTTCGGGGCAGTCCCTTTCTCGAACCACTGGCGCCCGCCATCCGGATACCGCCCAAGGCGAGAAAGAATACCGCCATCAGAAGCACACCTAACTGTAAATAACGCAAAAAAACCATCTCCTTCCCGTGCCGAAGTCCCTTCTCCGACACGCTTCATATACGACTGAAACAATCGCATTGATCCCATTATGGCAGGGGCCCTCCGCAGGGCCTTCCGTCGTTTTAGGGATATGTTCCAGGGTCATATTGGGGAGATTGAATCCGTATGAGGGGATTATGGGGAATGAAGGAGAGATGAAGGAGGGGAGGAGGCTTGAAGACAAGAGAAGGAGAGAGCATGGCGGTAGCAAAAACATGCCCGGGATGGATTACAAAACCCGGCATGGGGTGATAAAATAAAAATTAGGGGGGCGATACACCCTCTTTTCGACTCCGTCCCCGGATCATGCAGGTCGCTTTTGGTTGGATTGTGGGGCTGTAGTGGTTTT
>NZ_CALIAA010000002.1 GCF_938040765.1 uncultured Fretibacterium sp. | reverse complement strand
CGGCGCCCGGAACCTGGGGGAGGCCCTCAGGAGGATCTCCGAGGGGGCGAAGATGATCAGGACGAAGGGCGAGGCGGGGACCGGCGACGTGATCCAGGCCGTCTCCCACATGCGGCAGATCATGGGCGAGATCTCGTGGGTCGCGTCGCTGCGGGAGGACGAGATCCACAGCAAGGCCAAGGAGCTCGGTGTCGACGCCGACCTTCTGAGGTCGGTGCGGGAGAACGGGAAACTGCCGGTCCTGAACTTCTCGGCCGGCGGCGTCGCGACGCCCGCGGACGCGGCCCTGATGCGGCAGCTGGGGGCCGAGGGCGTATTCGTGGGGTCGGGGATATTCAAGTCCGGGAACCCCGAGAAGAGGGCGAAGGCCATCGTCAGGGCGGTCGCGAACTACAAGGACCCCAAGGTGCTGCTCGAGGTATCGAAGGACCTCGGAGAGGCGATGGTCGGCATCAACGAGGACGAGATAAAGGTCATCATGAGCGCCCGCTGAAGGCGGCGCGCTTGCCGGATAAATACTGCCTTAGACTTACGATCCAAATGCAACAGTGAGGTGTGAGAAGAAAATAAGAAGGCCCACAAGTGGCCGTTATTCGCTAGGCTGTGTTCCCTCAAAATACTGTCAAAGGGGTGTCGGACGAGGATGACGCTGTCCCTCAGCAGGGGGCAAGTCCTCGTCTGGAGGCCCCATGGCATCGAGGCGCGGCAGGAGGCCAGGGTCAGGAAAGGAAAAGAAACGAGCATACTGCCTCGGCAAGGCGGCGCAACTCTCCCTCGTTTTGTCGAAGCTGCCCACACGTCCACGGGCTTTCGGGGGCGTCGCAGGCGTTGTCATAACAACTTTGAGCCATTTGTTGCCCGATGGGTTCAAAATGTCCGTATCCCAGTTCCTTTTTGACATTTTCCGCTTCGTCCCTACAGCAGAGGAGGAAGACCCGCTCCCGTATGTCCTTGGAAATAGCGTTCGTGACCTCTTGGGCGCGGTTGGGGCTGCCGTCGAGATCGAGCAGCATCAGAACGTGGCGCTTGGGATATTGTCTGAGACCTTTTTCGTAGTCCTGGGTGAAGGATTGTCGTAATTTCAGCCATCCGCCAGCCGGTTTCTCCACGCGTATTTTCTTGTCGGCCACCGCAAAGTGACCGACGAAACCGTTTGCGATATCCCGATAGGCATCGTCCTCCGGGATGATCAAGAGGTGCAGATCGTAGTTGTTGACGGCCATTTAGGATTCCCCTAATCCAGTTCGTTGCGGTACAGTTTCTGGGTGACGGACTCCGTGCTGTCGAGAAGTTCGTTTATGGGGCGCAGCTCCACCGGGGAAGCGTGATTTTTGCGGCGGAGCAGCAACGTGTTTTCGTGAGAAAAACAGTTGATGGTCCCCTCATGATGCGACGTCATCCATATCTGACTGTGGTTGTTGAAGTTTTTGCGAAGAAAGCGAATGAAATGCTCCACTTCTGAGAGGGCCAGGTAGTTATCCGGCTCGTCCCAGAAAACGAAAAAATCGCCGTATGACCTCTGGGCAGGCAACATCACAGCGCCCAAGAACATGCACTTTTCTCCATCGGAAAGTTGTTGAAAGTTCGTTGTGAAGCTGGAGTCCTCGTTGCCGAAACGAACCTGAAGGACCCGTGTGTCGTCCGAGATTGGTTTGTTGCTGAATTCCCTCAGATCGGGCATAAGCTCCTTGAGAAAGTTGTGGATTGACAAATAGGATGCGGGATGAGAGGTGAGCAGCTCCAGTAGGTAGTCGGCGAAATTATCGCAGGAAAGGGACAATGGCCCGGAGTTGCCGTGAGCCTCTCCTCCCATCAGTTGGGGGATAGGGGACAAAATATGCATACGCCGCAGCCAATTGCGAAACACCCGCAGGGGGCCGTCCTGTCTATCGAGGATCAGGGGCAGCGCTGCGTTGTGCCAGTCCAAACTGAAGGAGGTCCCCTGATAGGGATAGGAAACCTCTGCCTTTTTACGGGTATAGACAGGGACATCGTCGACAGAAAAGTCTTCCTCGACAACGCGTAATTCCCTGAAAGTCTCGGGCTTATCCAAAGCAAGACTGTATTTGCATATTTTTGAATCGAGGGAGATCTCCAACTCAAACTGTATGATCTCGTCGGTGCGTCCCAACGTGAAATCTTCCTGGGTTATCAGAGAAGCGACCCGAGACGTCCCTGTGCCCAACTTTTGAAAAAGGCTCAAAACTTTGGCTATCGTGGACTTGCCGACTCCGTTTTTTCCGATCAAAAGCAAAGACGTCTGTTTTTCAGGCTTGATCTCGAAATTTTGTAAACAGCGAAAATTATGGATGTACAGACGTCGTAACATGGCACACCTCCAGCACAATCTTCCGTTTTTAATGGGGCGGGCCAACTGGGCCGCCCCCGTCGCGAGGTCAATTATTTCCCGTCCTTCGCCACGAACTCCGGCACCGCCTCCGGCGCCAGGGAGGTCTGGGAGCCGTCGGCCATGTTCCTTACGGTCACGAGGCCCTTTTCCATCTCCTCGGGGCCGATGATGCAGGTCCACGCGGCGTGCGACGCGTCCGCGCTCTTCATTTGCGCCTTGAAGCCGCGCGACGCGGTGTCCTGTTCCGCTGCGACTCCGTGGCGCCGCAGCCGGTGCGTCAGGACCTGCGCCGCGCTCCGCGCCTCGTCGGAGAGAGCCGCGACGTAGACCTTCACCGCCGGGGCCCGGCCGAAGGAACAGCCCTGCTCCTCCATGACGAGGACGATGCGGTCGAGCCCGCCCGCGAAGCCGACGCCGGGCAGGTGCGGTCCTCCGATGGCCTCGGACAGGTTGTCGTAGCGTCCGCCCCCGCAGACGGCGTTCTGGGCCCCGAGATCGCCGGAGAGCATCTCATAGGCCGTCTTGGTGTAGTAGTCCAGCCCGCGCACCAGCCTTTTGTCCAGTCGGTAGGAGAGGTCCAGCCGCTCCAGTCCGGCCCGGACCTCCTTGAAGTGGTCCCGGCACTCCGGGCAGAGGTGGTCGTAGATGGCCGGGGCGGCGTCCGCCGCGGCCCTGCAGGAGGGGTTCTTGCAGTCCAGGATGCGCAGGGGATTGCGTTCCATGCGTCCCAGGCAGGTCTCGCAGAGCTCGCCCCTGCGGGCCTCGAAGTGGGCCAGCAGCGCCTGGCGGTAGACGGGACGGCAGACGGGGCAGCCGACGGAGTTCAGGACGACCTCCAGGTTCCTCAGGCCGAGACGCCGGAAGATCTCCGCGGAGAGGTCGATGACCTCGACGTCCGCCCCCGCCCCGGACACCCCCAGGCACTCCATGTCGATCTGATGGAACTGACGGTAGCGCCCCTTCTGGGGGCGCTCGTAGCGGAACATGGGGCCCCAGCACCAGAGCTTGGCGGAGGTCCCCTGGGCACACAGCCCGTTCTCCAGCGCGGCGCGCACCATCCCCGCCGTGCCCTCCGGACGCAGCGTCACGCTGCGCCCGCCTCGGTCCGAAAAGGTGTACATCTCCTTCTCCACGATGTCCGTGGTCTCGCCGACCCCGCGGGAGAAGAGCTCCGTCTGCTCGAAGAGGGGCAGGTGCACCTCGGAGCAGCCGAAGTCCGCCATCGCCTCGGCCGTCGTCCTCACCACATAGGCCCATTTCCACGATTCTCCGGGCAGAATGTCCCGCACGCCCCTCGGCGCCTTGATGTCCATATCGATCGACCCCATTTCCGTAAGCTGTATCAGGAGTATATCATTGTTGATCGTTGACCGTTCGGGGAGCGGAACTTCATCGTTCCTCCCTCGGAACGGCCCGAAGCGTCCCCGGATTCGTGTAGGTGACCAGGGCCACCGTCCCGGGCACGGAACGGACGTAGCGGCGTTCCGTGTAGTCCACCGGGACGGAGCCGGAGCCCCTGCCCCTCGAATGGGCCGCGGCGAGGGAGGCCGCGAACTCCAGGACATCCCGGCGCTCCGTCTCCAGCTCCTCCCGCCCGCGGGAGCCGCGTATGATGACGTGCGCCCCCGGCAGTTCGTGGGCATGGAGCCAGAGGTCGTCCCCCCGGGCCTGCTTGAAGGTGACGAAGCGGTTGCCCCGCGCCGACAGCCCCACGAGGACGGTCAGCCCGTCCCGCTCGTAGACCAGATGGGGGGGGAGCCCCTTCTTCTCCCGCCCCTTCCCCTTTGGGGCCGGAGCCCCCCTTCCCACCCCCTCCGAGGCCAGCCACTCCTCGACGTCCCGGACGGCCTCCTCGAACGTCTCGGGGTCGTCGATGGCCTCCAGGAGGTCCCTCTGTTCGGCGAGCTCCTCGATGGCGTTCTCCAGCTCCGCGATGCTCCGCCGGATCGACTCGGGGTCCGCCTTTGCCTTTCGGTATCTCCTGAAGTAGCGGTCGGCGTTGTGCGAGGGGGAAAGACGGGGGTCGAGCGCGATCTCGAGGGTATTGCCCTCCCAGTCGGTCAGGGTTACGGACTCCGCGCGCGGCGGGACGTCCCCGAGGTGCGACAGGAGCAGCTCCCCCCTGCGCCGCAGCATCTCGGCCTCGGCGCAGTTCCCAAGTTGCTTCCGAAGGCCGTCCCTGTGGCGTTCCCGCGCCTTTGCGGCCCGCCTCAGGCGGACGTCCAGCTCGCGGAGGCGGCGCTCCCTGCCCCTCGAGAGCAGCGGGCGGAGGACGCCCGCCGCCGCCGCCGCGAGCGCGTCGGTCCCCAGGGGCTCCGCCTCCGGGAAGAGGATGGGGAAGCGCGTGAGGTACCCCCTGGAGGACCGCTGGCAGGGGAGGATGGCGTCGGAGCCCGCGTCCCGGACGGCGAGGAGCCAGGCCTCGGGGGACCTTTCCTCCCAGTGGGCCCGGATGAACTGCGACAGGGGGCGTCCGATGCCGGCGATGTTCGCGGCGCCGTCGTGGTCCAGGGAGGAGAGGTCCTCGGGGAGGGGGCCGGCGAAGGCAGGGGGGGGGACGTAGGGATGGCCGGGGAGGAGCGTCCGGTAGGGGTTCCGGTCCGGGGCCTCGTGACGCGCCAGCTCCTCGATGCGGCGGTCCGCGTCGAGGAGGATGAGGTTCCCCAGGGGTTCCGTGGCCTCGAGGACCAGGAAGTAGCGTACCTCGGCCCCGGCCGCCACGCGGCGGCGGACCTCGAACTCCAGGATTCGGTCATGGTTGATCTGCCGGGCGGCGGTGAGGTCTCCCTTGACGAAGCGGCTCCGAAGCGCCTCGACGAGGGGCGTCCTGGCCGGGGCGCCCTTCCGCAGCGCCGAGACCGAGCCGCCGTCGGCCAGGCAGCAGCCTCCGGTCCCGGAGCCCCACGAGAACAGGAGCCACAGGTCGTCATGGCCAAGTTTCAGGGCGACCCAGGAGTCCCCGCCCTCGGCCTTGTGGATGCGCCAGGGCAGCCGGCCGGACAGGGCGGCCCGAAGCCCGCGGACGAACTCGGGGCCCAGCGTCATGGCCGCGGGGCCTCGGGGCCGTCGAGATCGGGGGATTCGTCTTGCAAGCGGGGATCGTTCATCTTGTGCCTCCGTCCGTGATGCTATCCGCTTCTCCGCGGCGGTACCCTTTGCCGGGCAGGGTACGACGGCGACAATCATAACATTTTTCATAATCGGATATCCCCGCGGAGCTCATTTTCATGATATCCTTATGAGGGTTTTCAGTAAAAATACGTTAT
>NZ_CALIAA010000001.1 GCF_938040765.1 uncultured Fretibacterium sp. | reverse complement strand
GGCACAACGGTTACGTTCAGGCCATTCTGGGGTATGCGATTCTGCTGATCCTGATCGGGTGGTTCGTGGGCAGAAGGGTCAGGAGTTCGTCGGGCTTCTTCGTCGCGGGAAGGAGGCTGGGGACGGGCCTTCTCTTCACCACGCTGATCGCGGCAAATATCGGCGCCGGCTCCACGGTCGGCGTCGCGGCGATCGCCTACAAGCACGGTGTCTCCGCCTGGTGGTGGATCGGGAGCGCGGGCATCGGCTCCATGATCCTGGCGTTCTGCGTAGGCCCCAGGATCTGGCGCATCGCCTGCCGACACGGACTCTACACGCTTGGGGATTACCTGGATATGCGCTACGGCAAGGTGTTTCGGGGTTTCCTCTCCGGGATGATGGCCGTCGGCACCCTGGCCTTGTTCTCCGGCCAGCTCCTGGGCATCGCCTGGATTCTGGAGGTCGTGGCGGGGGTGCCGAAGACGGCGGGCGTCATCGCGGGCGCGGTCGTCGCGACGCTCTATTTCGCGGCGGGCGGCCTGCTCTCCGCCGCGATCGTCAATATCGTCGAGCTCGTGGTGATCCTCGCCGGGTTCCTCGTCGCCCTGCCCTGCATCTACGGGTTCGTCGGGGGATGGGAGGGGCTGACCGCCAGGGTGGCCCGGAATCTGCCCGACGCGGCGGGGCAGGCGTCCTTCTTCTCCATGGACGGCATCGGCGTCACGGCCGTCGTCGGCTACCTGGTCATGCTCGTACCGTCCTTCTTCATCTCCCCCGGTCTGATCGGCAAGGTCTTCGGGGCGAAGGACGAGCATGCCATCCGCTGGGGGACGGCGCTCAATGGAGCGGTCCAACTTTTGTTCGCGGTCATCCCCGTCTTCATCGGCATGGCGGCCTTCGCGGCCTTTCCGGACCTTCCGCGCGCGGATCTGGCCCTGCCGACCGCGATGAAGGAGATGATGCCCTTCTCCATCGCCACGCTCGCGCTCGCGGCCATCTTCGCGGCGGAGGTCAGCACGGCGGACACCGTGCTCTACATGCTGGCGACCTCCGTCTCCAATGATCTCTACAAGCGTTTTCTGAACCCCGGGGTATCGGACGCGGGGCTGCTGAGGTTCTCCCGCGCCGTCACCCTCGTGTCGGGGGTGCTGGGCGTGCTGTTCGCCCTCAGGCTCGGCAGCATCATCTCCGCGCTGACCATCTTCTACTCTTTGATGAGCGTCTCCCTGGCCGCGCCGCTCGTCTTCGGGCTCTTCACCCGCCGCGCCTCCAATGCCGGGGCCATCCTCGCCTCGGCCTGCGGCATCGCGCTCACGCTGTTCTGCACCTTCTATCAGGGGACGGAGACCGTGAACCTTTGGGTCGGCGTGCTGGACACCCGGACGCACTTGGTGGATTTCGGCCTGGCGAAGCTCAACGCCGCCACCTGCGGCATCCTGTTCACCTTCGTGCTGATGGCCGTCTCGCTCCTGATCCTGCCGTCCCGAGGCCGCGGAGCGGAGTGAGTGCGGCGTCGGCCGGATCGAGGGGAGTGGGCCTTCGAGGTGTCGGCCGAGGGCGAAAGCTATCCTCAAAATCGGAACTTTTTGATATACTGTCCTTCGTGTTGTCGATCACACACATCCGGCGCGGGGCCGCAAAGGTGTTCCGCATGCCGCCCTCGGGCGGGGCGCGGGATCGGGGAGCCTCAATAAGGGCGCCGGGTGGAGGCTTAACCTTTGGGAGGTTGAAAAAGTGGCAGTTGTGAGTATGAAGCAGTTGCTGGAGTGCGGCGTGCACTTCGGGCACCAGACGAGGCGCTGGAACCCCAAGATGAAACCCTACATTTTCACGGAACGCAACGGGGTCTACATCATCGACCTGCAGAAGACCGTGAGGGGTTTGGACAAGGCGTACGATTTCATCCGTACGACGGCCTCGGAGGGGGGCACGGTGCTCTTCGTCGGGACCAAGCGCCAGGCGCAGGACACGATCCGCGACGAGGCGACGCGCTGCGGCCAGCATTTCATCAACCAGCGCTGGCTGGGCGGCCTGATGACGAATTTCCCCACGATCCGCAAGCGCGTCCAGCGGATGCTGGAGCTCCGCAAGTACGACGAGGACAATACCTGGGAGAAGTTCTCCAAGAAGGAGCTCGCCGCGCTGCGCAAGGAGCAGCTGAAGCTTGAGAAGTACCTGGGCGGCATCGCCAAGATGACGGTCGTCCCGGACGCGATTTTCCTGATCGATCCGCGCCGCGAGGAGAACGCCATCGCCGAGGCCCGCAAGCTGGGCGTGCCGGTGGTCTCGATCGTCGATACGAACTGCGATCCCGAGGTGATCGACTACCCCATCCCGGGCAATGACGACGCCATCCGCGCCATCAAGCTGATCACGGGGCTTATGGCGAACGCGGTGATCGAGGGCCGGCAGGGCGAGGACGAGGCCGCCCCCGCGGAGGCCGCCAAGGCCGAGGAGGAGGCCAAGCCCGTGGACGTCAGCGAGAATGACCTGATCGCGGTCCGCGAGCGTCTGCACAATACCTACGGCGGCGACGACGACGGTGAAGGCAAGGGGGATCGCTGATATGGCCGAGATTTCCGCAGGCGTGGTCAAGGAGCTCCGGGAGCGCACGGGCTCCGGGATGATGGACTGCAAGAAGGCGCTGGCCGAGACGAACGGCGATGTGGAGAAGGCCATCGACTACCTTCGTGAGAAGGGGCTCGCCAAGGCGGCCAAGAAGGCCAGCCGGACGGCCAGCGACGGCCGCATCTTCCACTACGTCCACAACAACTTCAAGGTGGGCGCGCTGCTGGAGCTGAACAGCGAGACGGACTTCGTCGCCAAGACGGACGAGTTCAACGAGCTGGGGCACGAGATCGCCATGCACATCACGGCGGCGAATCCCCTCTACCTCCGTCCCGAGGACGTCCCGGCCGAGGACCTGGAACGCGAGAAGGAGATTTACCGTCAGCAGCTCCGGGACGAGGGCAAGCCCGAGGACCGCATCGAGAATATTGTGGAGGGCAAGGTCCGCAAGTTCTACGAGACGACCTGCCTGATGGAGCAGGCCTACATCAGGGACCCCGACAAGAAGATCGCCGATCTGGTGGTGGAGATGATCGCCAAGCTGGGCGAAAACATCGTCGTCAAGCGCTTCGCCCGCTTCATGATCGGGGAATGATTTATTGAATACCGCTTCAGAATGACGGATCCGGCGTGGACGATTCCTTCCTCCGCGCCGGATTTTTGTTGCAGGCAGGGAGCTTTCTTCGTGATTTTTGTTCCGTCGAGGAGGGATTGCGATGCCGAGGTACAAGCGGGTCCTGCTGAAGCTCTCCGGGGAGGTGCTGGCCGGGGACAGGCACTTTGGCCTCGATTTCGACGCGATGCGTCGAATCGGGGCGGAGCTTGCTGAGGTTCACCGTGCGGGCGTCGAGCTGTGTATGGTGGTGGGCGGCGGCAACATGCTGCGGGGCCGGGACGTCGAGAAGCTGGGCATCGAGCGGGCCCAGGCCGATTACATGGGCATGCTGGGGACGGTCGTCAACGCCCTGGGGCTTCAGGATGTCCTGGAGAAGCTGGGCGTCCCGACGCGTGTCCAGACCGCGATCGAGATGCGGGCGGTCGCGGAGCCCTACATCCGCCGCCGCGCCCTGCGGCACATGGAGAAGGGGCGCGTGGTGATCTTCGCCGCGGGGACGGGCTCCCCGTTCTTCTCGACGGATACCACCGCCGCCCTGCGGGCGGCGGAGATGAACGCGGACTGCATGGTCAAGGGGACGAAGGTGGACGGGATTTACGACAGGGACCCGAGCGCCTTCAAGGACGCGAAGTTCCTCTCCCGCGTCACCTACAGCGAGGCGCTGCGCGACAGCATCGAGGTCATGGACGCCTCCGCGTTCTCCCTCTGCCGCGAGAACCGGATTCCGATCCTCGTCCTGAACGTTCAGAGCCAGGGCACACTGGTTTCGGCGCTTGTCAAAGGCGAGCGAATTGGTACAATCGTGGAGGAGGGGGAGCCCGGATAACGGCGCCCCCGTCTTTCTGGCCGTCGTCCATGCGGATGCGGCCGGAAACACGAGAACAGGAAAGCGAAAATCTGAGAGGAGGAAAAACGTTATGCCCAGAAACGAGATCAAACAGCTGCGGGACAGGATGGAGAAGGCCCTGGCGTTTTTGCATAACGAATACCTGGCGATCCGGACCGGCCGGGCCCATCCGGGGCTGGTGAGCGATATCAAGGCGGACTACTACGGAACGCCGACGCCCCTCAAGCAGATGGCGAACATCACGATCCCCGAGGCCCGCAAGCTCCAGATCACGCCCTTCGACCGCTCCGGCCTGAAGACGATCGAAAAGGCGATCCTGGCCTCGAACCTCGGGATCACCCCTCAGAACGACGGGGAATGCATCCGCCTGACCCTGCCGGAGCTCACGCGGGAGCGGCGCGTGGAGCTGACGAAGCTCCTGGCGAAGAAGGCCGAGGAGACGCGCGTCGTCCTGAGGAACCACCGCCGCGATTCCGTCGAGGTCCTGAAGAAGATGGAGAAGGACTCCGCCATCACCGAGGACGACCTGAAGAAGTACACCAAGGAGGTCCAGGACGCGACGGACGAATACATCAAAAAGGTCGACGAGGCCTATAAGGCGAAGGAGAAGGAAGTCCTGGAGGACTGACCCGACGGAGAACGCCCGGAAATCTTCTGGAGGAGAGCCTGATGGAAGAGCGGAACCAATACACCTCGCCCGAATACGACGGGTTCAAGCAGAAGCTGCGCAAGATTATCGGACTGGACCTGAATTCCTACAAAAATCAGATTCACCGGCGGGTCCACATGCTGATGGATCGCTGGAACGTCAAGACCTATGACGACTACTTCAACACGATCAAGAACGACGACAAAAAGCTGAGGGAGTTTCTGGACCACCTGACGATCAACGTGTCGGAGTTCTTCCGCAACGACAGCCAGTGGTGGAAGCTGCGGGACCAGCTCATCCCCGAGCTGATCAAGAAGCGGGGCCACAAGCGGCTGAAGCTGTGGAGCGCCGGCTGCGCCACGGGCGAGGAACCGTATTCCCTGGCCATTCTGTCGGCCGTCTGCGGACTGGACGCCTCGACCCCGGTGCTGGCCGCCGACATCGACCAGGGGGCCATCGCCATCGCCCAGAAGGGCGTCTACCTGAAGCGGCAGCTTCTGAACGTCCCGCCGGAGTACCTCTCCAAGTACTTCACGACCCGGGACGGGGGCGAGACCTACGAGGTGAACGCCGAGATCAAGCGGCGCGTGTCGTTCAAGCGCTTCAACATGATCGACGACGCCTTCGGCAGCGGGTTCGACGTCATCCTCTGCCGCAACGTCGTCATCTACTTCACGGCGGAGACCAAGGCTCTGCTCTACGTCAAGTTCTTCAACGCCCTGGCGCCCGGCGGGTATTTCCTGGTCGGGTCCACGGAGCAGATCTTCGAGTACAGGAAGATGGGCTTCGAGATGGCGGGGCCGTTCCTCTACACGCGAAAATAAGGCGACGCGAAAACGAGCGGGCCGGGCTCTCCCGGCCCTGCGAACGCCCCCGGACTTCCCGTCCGGGGGCACGGGAGTCCTACTTTCCCGTCCGTTTCATGGTCTCCTTCATCAGCACGTCGTGCGCCCCGCC